>JACOUC010000035.1 GCA_016178055.1 Chlamydiota bacterium
AACATGTTCCAATTCCCTCTGGAGAAGCCCTATTTTATTTTTCTCATTCCATGCCAGAATCAACTCTCTGGACTTTTCCAGACTCAATCCATGCAGGCGAAATTCCGACAGCAATCGAATCACAGAATTATTTCTTAAACCCGGTTCGACAGAGTTCTCATACATTTTTAAAAAGGCTGGGCACAAAAATTCTGAAATCGTATTGGAAAGAATTTCTTCTACACTTAAAGGAATTTTATACAGCTTAGATTTTTCATGAAGCGTGTTCGCAAGCCTCAAAAGGCGCACGGCATCTTTGATCGTCAAGTCCACCAAGGCATGATCAAAAAGCGGAAGTTCATACATTAAATTTTCGCGCAAAGTCGAAAAAATCTGATGCAAATGTTGATTCGCAAGTACTCTCCCGAATAATCGAATGTCTAAAAGAATATGAAAGCCCTTCGAGCCGCTGAAATAAAAATGACACGCCTCTCCTGGAACTTTCCATTCCTGAATCAAAGTTTTTGCAATCACACGTGCCGCATCCAAAGCCTTTTCAAGATCCACCGCGTCTATATCCAAAGGTAAAAAAGGCGCCCATAATTTCCCCGGAAATCCGCTGATCGAAGGATGATCCTTTTCGACATGCGTATTCATGTAGGCAAAAATTTCATCTGTATCGTGCGGATCTTTATTGCTCAATGTTGCCTAATTCTTATTTTTTAATAGAGAAATACTACGCAACATCTTGTTTAGCAACTCTTTAGGAAGTCCAACCACATTTGAATAAGAGCCATTGATTCTCTCAACAATCTTCGGTCCCTCTTGAATAGCGTACGCCCCTGCTTTATCCAGAGGATTCACACAATTAAAATAATAAAGAATTCTTGCTTCTGTTAGATTTTTTATCCAAACATACGTCTGGGCACATCCGGTCAAAAGCCGATCACTGATACGATCCCACAAAACAACCCCCGTCCACACCTCATGCCTTTGGCCAGACAAAGCCTTCATCATTTTCAAAGCTTCCTTTAAATGCCTCGGCTTACCCAACGCCTTACCGCGACAAAACACCATCGTGTCCGCTCCCAAAATCCATTGCGCCGATTTTGGAACCTCCGCTTTTCTCGCCTTTCCCAAAGCATGTCTCAGAACCAACTCCTCAGGCTCAATCCCTTTAAAAATTTTCTCATGATAGGAAGAAGAAACGACCTGAAAAGGAATCTTCATCTTTTCTAAAATTTCTCTGCGCCGAGGGGATTGGGATGCGAGATAAATAGAAGAAGGACGATAACGATAAAAATAATCGTTCATAACATTCTCTTTAAGAATGTATTATTATTTTTTCATAACACTCTTTTGAATAAAATTCTGCTCCTTTACATTTACTTCTCAATGCAAGAGCGTTCCGACAGCTGTTGTTCACATAAGCAATACTAACTCTCTTCTTAGCTTCCATCACAACAATATTTCTTTTTAATACGCTCTAAAAGATAAGACACACCCTGCCCAGCAAAAATAATGATCAGAGGCATGATGGGATGTCGAAATCTTGAGACAGCATGAGGTCCTCCTGAAAGGGCCCAAAAATAACTTGAAGTGAGAATCAATAGCCCACTGATGGGTGAATGCGGTTTCAAAAAAAACCCTAAAACTCCCAAAGAAAAATATAAAAATGGTACGACACCCATCAAAAGACATAGAAGAAATAGGCGGGGTTGTTTTAAAAAAATATGTCTCGCCATTTTAAATATCCCTTGATCAACGACTTCGGCTAATAATCCCCCAGATGAAGGATAGATTTTTAACATTTTCAGATATTCAAAAGTCCCTGGATCCCATAAAACCCTGAACATTCCTTTAAGATGAATCACAAAATAGCGCAAGGGATACTCCAAAACAATTTTGAGCCCCTCTTTTTTTAGATATTGATAAATCTTGCCTTGATTCCAAAATTTTTGGTCGGGATGACTTTTATAATAAATTTCCTGATCATGATATCCCATCGAATCTTGTATTTCGTGATACGAACGATTTTGAGCAATAGAAAGAATGGAAGCCCCTTGATAAAAATATAAATTAATATCTGTGATAGCGGAAAAACCTGAATATCCTGTTTCAGAGTTATTTCTGATCTGCCATAAAGCTGTCGAGCCTACAGAAATCAAAAGAAAAAGAAAAATACAGAAAAGATCTTTAGCTCTCTTACATTTTAAAAACCAAAAAAATAAAAGAAATACGAAAATGACCCACGTCAAATAGTAAGAGATCGGCCGAATATAAGTTGCAAGACTGAACGATATTGAGGAAAAGAGAAGTGCCTTCACTGATCTATGATTTAAAAATTGAACAAGGCCATAAATTCCAGCCATGAGGATAAAAGTGAATAACGTCTCGGTTAAAATTTTGACAGAATATAAAATTGAAAGGGGTTCTACCGCAAATAAAAAAGCACAAATAAGAGCTGTTTTTTTATCTTGATAAAAAAGAAAAGCAGTTTTGTAGATTAAATACAATGTCCAACCGCTCAAAAGAATTTGTAAACTGATCGTTACCCATTCCAAATGTCCCAAAATTAAACCCGGGATTAAGAAAAGGGGATAACCCGGAGTTCGAACAAGTTCCGGAATCCCGTGAATTGAAAAATGATGTAGGGTGATCATTTCTTTGGCGAGCGCCACATAGGATGCAGAATCAGGAGAATAAAAGATAGATGCATCCCGCGTAAAATAAAAAGCCACCATCCCCCATAAACCTCTCAACATCACCGCCAAAAATAAAATACTTCTTAGGGAAAGCATCGATCTCTTTATTTCTTGTTTCATATCTGCTTTTTCCCATATTTTTCATAAAATTTATTTGAAAATAATCCGATCGAATCGTAATGCTTCTTGATCTCAAAGAAGGCGTCAATCTCTGGATAAGCTTTACGAAGCTGCTCTTTAGAATAATAAAGCTGATAGGGCAAATAAAACGTCCCATCTAAATGAATAGCCAAATCAATCAACTCTCTTGTTGTCTTTTCTAAAATTCTTGATTCTTTCTCATTAAATTTTTGATTAAAACATAAAACAAATGCGAACATATTTTCTTTTGCATAGGGAAGTGACGTAATATGATCTTTACTCACAATTCTGATCGTCACGTTCAAAAGATTGGCCCCATTTCTTTTGACTGTATTTCTTAACCCATCAATAAACTCGGGCATTTGGTCATGGGGAACAAAATATTCTTGTAAAATATCAGTATCCTTTAATCTATTTTTTAAGTAATTCATGGTGTCATACATTTCTTGATTTCTAGAAACCAAACAAACCTCTTTCTCACCCATCGCTTGATTTCGAGAGCAAAGATGTAGAGTAGGTTCCACATATTTTTCAAGCATCCATCGGATCCAGCGGCCCAAGTTCCCAGTTTTTGAAAAGTTAATGACCAATCTGTTGATCCAAGTATGCTTAGGAAATTGAAGAGGAGGCAATTTTGTCTCTATTAATTTTTTTCCATATTTATGAATAATAACCTCTTTCAAGTAAGAAGTTGGAGATAGGGATAATCTTCCATACAAAAGACCTATGTTTGAATGGTTCTCAATATTTTTTTTATAATATTCTGGAAAATCTCTGTAATTCATAAAATCCCTTGTCCATTGGTAGATCTCGTTATCTACAACCTCTAAATCAACATCAAGGATAACGCCCAAAAGGCCATAACCACCTAGAACGGATCTAAATAACTCAGAATTTTCAACTGGACTTGCAGTTTTAATTTCTCCACTGCTTAGCATAATGTGCATCGACTTTACAGTTGGGGCAATGGATCCAGGACAATGATCAATCCCATGAGCATTAACGCTTAACGTACCGCCAACGGTAAAAATGTTAATCGACTGCATCGCTTTAACCGCAAGCCCCTCTTTATTGAGAAATTCCTGTACATTGGCCCAAATTGCACCGCTTTGAACCTTAAGAATTTTGTGCCCTTTATCCAAGGTCATCTGATTAAAATTTTTCATGTCAAGCACCAACCCATTTGAAATAAAACTTTGTCCCCCCATACTATGTTGCTGGCCAGCACTCGTTACCTTCAAATTGTTTTCCTTCGCAAAAAAGAGGGCATTTTTAACATCTTCAACAGAGGATATTTTAGCAATGCCATAAACCGATGTTTTATTGAGATAACTTGCATCGTTCGTAAAACCACCTTTTTGTTTGAACTGAATCCGAAACGGTGAAGGATTGACCTTTATGATAACGGGCTTAGCTTCATCTTCATGATGAGGATAAACAAAATTTCCCTCTTTTTGTTCGGTGGGTAAAGCTCCATATTGATAAATTTTTGCACTTAGGAAAATGATCACCGCAATGAGCAGCGATGCTATGACAATCTGTTTTTTACGAAAAATTTTTCTCATATCATGCGCAAGCTTATTTAGATTTTTGGGGACGATTAATCACTGAAGATAAATTAAAAAGGATAAAAATGATTAATTCTGATCAATTGGGCAATTTATTTTTCTTGAAAACCTTTTCTTAAAGCGAACAAATCTTACTTACTTTTTCCAACATCTCATTCACAAATTTTTCATCTTTAAAGCGAGATAAAACGGTAAAAAAAACATCCACATCACCTGCTTTCCCAATCCCCTGAATAAGATAAGGATAATCATTTTCTTTGGGTTCTTTACCAACAAGAGATCGATCTGTAAGAAAATAAGCGCAACCATGGAATGAATCAGATTCGATTTGGATCAGTGAAAGTTGGGTTTCAACAGATTCTTTTAAAGATTCTTCTCCATTTTTGCGAACGGTTTCCTGAATCTCAAGAACATTTTTCTTACTTACCATGAAGCTTAACATCAGTTTAAATTGATCGTCCTTTTTTGGTTGAAAAGTAATCGTACCCGGTTCTTGTCGAGAACCTTCCGTAACATCAATTTCCCATAGTTCCGGGACCTTAAGCAAAACTTTATGGGAAAAACTAACGGGTATTGTATATTTCACTTCATCCTCAATCTTTAAGCCAAGAGCTGTACCCAAAACAGGCTGTTTTAAAAATGGCTCAGGTAAATTCTGAAAAAACTGACCCGTAGATAATGGAGGGATCAATACGCCTTCATCTTTCATGATATCTAAAACATTTTCTGCGTAAATTAAACCCCTTTTATTATCCTCATTTTGAAGGGTGAGAATAGCTTCATGAATTTGATGAAGGCCCTCTTCAAGTTTTTGTTGAGATAAAAGAACAGCACTTATATCTAAAAGAGTCTGTCCATTGGATGAATTTAACTTAAGAGCTTCATTAAATGTTTTTAAAGCCGCCTCGGAATCTCCAAAGATCCATTGACGAAAGCCTAAATTCAAAAAATTTTGAACAACATGTTTACGGTCTTCAGATAATATTTGCACCTTTTTAAAAGCATCACTTGCGCTATTCCAGGCATTTGCATCTAGAAAAACATTTCCTAAATTGGTCCAAACTGAAGAGGAATCTTGCCCCAACTCAACCGCCCTCCATCCTGCCCGTACTGCCCTTTGCAAGTGATGACACTTTCTTAAACATGAAGTATATTCTAACCAAGCATCTTGAGATTCAGGGGCTAACTGAATAGTCTTTTCATAGAGTGTTTTAGCTTCTTCAAGATTTCCCTTTTCAATAAGGGTAAAGGCCCGATCAAAAGTGGCTTTTGCTTCAGAGTTCATTTCTGAAGAATGACCCTCTATCCCACTCTCAAAAAATAAAATTATCCCAATGAATAGAGAATAAAAAATTCTTTTCATATCTTTTTCCTTTTTAGGCGAATACCCACAAATGTTCCTAATAACAACACCATCAAAATTACTCGAAGAATATCAAAAAAAGATGGCGTTAGCTTCTTTACTTCTACTACTCTCTTAACTTCCCCTGATTTTGAGAGTCTCTGCTTGACGGAAGAGAACCAACGCTGAGCATATTGATCATCAGGATTATACTGAATAGCTTTTTTAAAATATTCTAAAGCCTTTTCAGGTTGCTCCAATTTGACATAGACATATCCCATATTAGAAAATATATATTCATGCTGATCTGTGATCTCCATAACTCTCTGATAATCTTTAAGGGCTTTTTGAAAATCATTTATCATTGAATAAGCATACGCTCGGGAAGAAAAAGCTAGGGTGTCTTTATCATCGATCTCCACTGCTTTTGAACAAAAATTAATCGCCTGCTTGTAATCCTTCTTTGAAAGATAAATCGAGCCTATTTGTGAAAGACCATATTCATTACGAGGGTCTAATTCAATCGCTTTGGAAAAATCATTTAAAGCCGCTTCATATTCTCCAAGTCTAACATGAGATACTCCCCGCTTGGTATAAGCCTCTTCATACGAAGGAAACATTTCTATGGCCTTCGTAAAATCCTCAATCGCTTTTTGATATTCCTTGAGAACCATAAAATACCGCCCTCGCTCATAATAAGGGGTATAACTTTTTGGATAATATGAAATGACAAGGTCCAAATGCTTCTTTGCCAATTCAAGCTTACCTGCATCAATGGCCAATTGTGCAAACATCGTTCTTCTAGAATTACACTTGGGAGATGTTTCAAAAAACTTTTCAAATACCGCTTCAATATCATTCCAAACTTTTGGATCTGATAAATATTTATTCCGATCACCTGATCGGTCCGCCATTTCATCATGCGCATAAGCCAAAACCAAAGGAATCGCCGAATGCTGTGGCGCTTCAAGAGCGGCCCTCATGGCAAATCGAAACATCTTCTTTTTTGAACCTTGCCATTTGGGCATGAGATATTGCAATTTTTCAAAATAGGCATCAAAAAAGGTGGGATCTGCTTGAATAGCCCTCTGAAAATAATTTTCCATGATCTTTCTCTTTAAAGAAAGTCCTCGACAGACCGTGATCAAGAATGTAGAGGAGTTAGGGTCTGAAGAATCCATCTGATAGGCCTGTTCGAGATAAAACTTTGCGAGTAATATTCTAGCTTTAAAAAGAGGCCACATTTCGCTAGCTACTTTGTCGGCCCACTCACTCCCTCGAGCCTTCCATGCATAATGGATATAAAAATAGCCACTCACCGTATATGCAAAATGGGATTGAGGAGAAGAGTCTCTCCACCTCTTTAAAATTTCTTCTGTAAGCTCATTATGTCCAGAAATATAGTCATAGAGCAAATTAAGGCTGGTAGAACCATCAACCGTCTGAAGATGTTTCTCATGGGTTGATTGTAAAAACGCATCAACTTCAGAATACCTCTCTTCTCTCAACATTTGAACCATCTCATTGGCTTTCATTCGATGCTCCAAAATAGGAGAATACCCGTTCTCTTCAGAAAAGCAGAAGGCTGAGAAAAGATTAAGAAGAAGTAAAGCGAAAGCACCTAAGCGAAGAAAATTCATAAAGATTTATCCTAAAAATTTAGACTCTTCCTTCTTTTTCAAACACCAGGATAAAAATTCAAAACCCACGAAATAGCTACAAACAGTATCGGATATAAAATAGACAAAATTGAACCTGACATCAGTCTTAATAATTTCATATCGGCTATTTTAAATGACTCACTCAATAATCTATTCTCTGGGAAAAATACATAAGGCTCATAATGATACTTTGTCAATTATTGTTTTGCGTTGCTCGTCAAAAAGAATAATCTCACCACCTAGCGAGGTGGTTGGGATAATCTCCGCCAAAGCATTTGCCTCAGCTTTTCCTCCAGGCAAAACCTTGAGCATTGGCCCTTCGACCAACATCAAATAGGGAAGTTCATTTTCTTGTTTTAGTGCGAAACCCATTCAGTTTCTCTGTCTCTTTTTTATTAAGTTAATAAGTTCGTCATCTATTCTAAATCAATAAATCAATGAACGTCCCCCATAGAAATAATGAACAGTATTTCTATGGATGGGGAAATTCTCGTATGGAAAATAAGGTCTTAAAATCTCACAAGTTTGAGTAATGAGACCTCCCTTCTCAGCGTAGAAACGATAATTATGTGTATAAGAAAAATCACCTCTCCACAAGCTACCCTTGACTTTTTCAGGGTTACCTTCTGATTCATTTGCTGGTTCCAATAAAATTATTTGGAGTTTTGGAATGCAACTAATAGAATCAAAAAATATCTCTACATGTTCGGGTTGAACATACTGTAGTGATCCAGAAGAGAATACAATGATTCTTTGACCTTTATATCGATTCAGCAGATTAGATATTTCCTTGGCCGAATATCTTTCAAAGCTCAAATTGGATAAATGATGGTGTTTAGAAGAATAGGCTAGAACTTCGGGATAGATATCAGTTCCGATATAGGTATGGATGCGGTTTCTTCCCGCTAGCCAGGCAATTTCCCTTCCGGAAGAACTTCCTACTTGAACAACAAGAAGAGGTTCAGTTGTGGAGGAAAGTATCTTGTCTAATTTAGAAAGCAGAGGACAGGCTTCATTATATGTTAAGTGACCCACTTTAGCTTTAAAATCCAAAGGTTGATTATCATAATATTCCGCCCATCTCCTCCCTCCCCCCTCCATGGGTGTTTCTTTCAATAACTCCCTTTTATCCGGATCCTTTTCAGATAAATATTGAAATCTAAACCAATATAAACGCAAAGCACGATAAAACAAATTATCAAGTCCCTTTCTCTTTTCTTCCAGTCGCCAAGATGAGAGTAAATGGAATTTGTATTTTCGAAGTAAATGTAATCTGCAAATAAGCATACCTATTGCTAAACCAAATGCGTATTTTAGCTTTCCAAAGATGGCTCTCATTGTTATTCCTCTAAAGAGTTAGCTTGCATTTCTCATCAATTCTAAAAAAAGTAAAAGTTTAAGCATTTTTGTTTTTCACATGAATCCAGAAACTAAAAGGGGATTCTCACCTTTCTCCATATATTCTGCCTTACCGATCACCCGCCTTTCACAACTCCAAGAGTCTAGTGTGCGATATCGAAAGTCCACAATTGGATACACTCTGTCAGGGTGGTTGTACCTTTCTTTTGAGTTGTAACTGGTTACTATTTTACCAGTTACACTCAAAAGTTGGGCTTCCTTTTTTACCCCCCATGAGAAACGCAGGCGCTTCCCTGACAATTTTTGTCACCTGCATTACAATTTTTGTCAGGTGATTGATAACAATGAAGTAACTCCCCCAACCCCTCTTACCTTAAGAGGAGGGACTATCCCTTTATAGCAATTTCAATGATCCTTCGAGATGATCATGTGCGATGAAAGTTCTCCCCATCATGCTTTTTTTGTAGTCGCCCGATTCATCGGGCAGCCCCATAAATGGGGCGACTACAAAATGAGCCTCACCTTTATATCAAAGAAGATTGGAAGAGGTTATTAGATCAAGTTATTTTTAGGTTCAACAAAAGGTTAAAAGCTGAAATTTTAGAGGGGAATGAAGCGAAGTTTCACCTCCATTCCCCTCTTCCTCTTACCGTATGGACCGGGCTCCATACGGTTTGAGTGCTTCGTATCGAATGAATTAAAATTCTCTATTATTTAAGAGCACAAACCATGCCGATTTCTAAAAAGCATGGAAAATAACTCCGCATCTTATTGGAATAAGCTTAGTTATATTAAAATAATTAAATTTTTTGACTGTTTTTCAGCCATCTTTTTCAAGAGAAAGGACAATTTTTGTCTTACAAAATTTGTCAGACAAGACAATTTTTGGTAGTTATCCTCATTTAAATCCCATAGAATCGATCCCGATGATGACCGTGACAAAAGATGATCCTTTGCCTAAGCTGCTTTCAATTGAAGATGATGAAGGCGTACGCGAGAGTATAGAACTTGCTCTTAAGAATCTTTATTCCATCCACTTCGTCCCTTCTGCCGAAGAAGCGTTGAAATATTTACAAGAAGGAGGCCAAGCCGATGTCGCAACCTTGGACATTTGCCTGCCAGGAATGAGTGGAATAGAGGCCCTTCCTCAAATCAAAAGAATTCGTCCCGAACTTCCGACCATTGTGATCAGTGCAGTCAGCGATGCCTCCACAGGTGTTAAATCGATTAAACTAGGGGCATATGATTACATCGTGAAACCTTTTATGATCGATGAAATTCGTCAGATCATTCATCATGCCTTAGAATCCAATCTTTTAAAGAAGAAGAATCTTTCACTTATCCGAGAAGTTTCTGAAAAATTTCATCCAGATTATTTGATTGGGATTTCAGCCTCCATGACAGAAATTCGTGAAAAAATCTCACAAGTGGCCTACGGAATGACGAGTGTCCTGATCACAGGGGAGACGGGAACCGGAAAAGAATTGGTCGCCAAGGCCGTTCATTATATGAATCCCCATCGGTTGGGACCTTTTACTGCTGTGAACTGTGCCGCCCTCCCCCAAGACCTTGTTGAAAGTGAGCTCTTTGGACATGAAAAAGGATCGTTCACAGGGGCTAGCCATCGAAGAATAGGCGCCTTCGAACAAGCGGAAGGGGGAACGCTTTTTTTGGATGAAGTCGGAGAACTAGTCCCTCATGTCCAGGCCAAGCTGTTACGTGTTCTTGAGGAAAAGAAAATTCAAAGACTGGGAGGATGTTCTCCTATTCGCTTGGATGTCCGTCTTATTTCTGCAACCAATAAAGATTTGAAACAAGCCATTGAAAAGGGGGAGTTTCGCAGAGATCTTTATTATCGACTTTGTACCTTTCCCATTCATCTTCCCCCTTTGAGGGAACGTCAAGAGGATGTCTTCCCCTTGATCGAACATTGGGCTCGAATCCTTCAAAAAGAAATGAATTTAGAAATTCTTCCGCAGTTTTCATCGGAATTAGTCGAGGCCCTTCAGGCGTTTACCTGGCATGGGAATGTCCGTGAATTGAGAAATGTTTTGGAGGCAATGTTTTTAACTCATCGGTCCCGGAAACCTCTCGTGTTTACCATTAATCACTTGCCAAAAGTGTATTTGAATAAAATTTCTTCTCCCAAAGAATCTGAAATTTTCAAGGAATCGCCCGATGAAGAATCTCTGATGGGAAAATTGGAGGATTTTGAAAAAAAGCTGATTACAGAGGCCCTCACTCAATGCCAAGGAAAGAGTATCGAAACTGCAAAGCTTTTAAAAATTTCTCCGAGAATGCTTAAGTATCGAATGAAAAAATTGGGATTATAGCTCATCTGCAAAATAGGGCTCTAATTTGATGAAAACCCAAATCCCTCCCGCAAAAATGACCCCACTCAAAAGGCAAGAAACAATTGTCGCTCCTCCCCAGGGGAAAGAAGTCCCTAAAAGGCCTGAGCGAAATCCAAGCAAGATCGTCGCCATGGGATTCATCAAATAAAGAGTTAACCAACGTTCGGGAACTAATTGAACAGGGTAAATCACAGGACTCATAAAAAAAAGAGCCATGAGAATGATGCCCACCACATGCTGAGTATCTCGAAAGTAAACCGTTAGACTCGAAAAAAGAAACGCGAGCCCCGAACAAATCATAAATTCTAAGAAAATTAAAAAAGGAAGATAGACAAGATGAAGAAGATGGATTTTAACCCCCAACAAAAATAGAAAAATAATGAGAATCAACAGAGACAACAGAAAGTTAATGAGATTGGCCAAGGCGGTTGCCAAGGGAAGAATAAGCCGGGGGAAGTAGACTTTTTTGACTAAATTAGTATTACCTAAAATCGCATGGAATGAATCTCCGACACACAGAACCAAAAACTGCCAAATAAAAACACCCGATAAAAGATAAGGAAGATCGGTTTGAAATCGGGTCAGCTTAATAAAGACAAGATAGACCACCGCCATCATCAAAGGATCCATCAAGGACCAGAAAAATCCAAGCAGAGACCCTTTGTAACGAATCTTGAGATTGCGTTCGACCAGGCTCCTCAAAAGTCCTCGACGAAGCCATAATTCTTTAAAAATTAAGTTTTTCATTATCCTATCTTTTAACTTTACACTTTTAACTTTTAACTTTGTTTTTCCTTGCTTCCCACCATTCTTGAATCAGAATAAAATTTCCCCAGGCTTTGAATTTGAAAAAAAAGGTATTGTCATCCTGATAGGTAATCGAAATACGCTTCATCGCATAGGGATTATTGTTTTTATATCTTTTCCCTGGGGTCAAAGCACAAGCTCCATGATATCCGCTCTCTTTTGCCAAATTTTCTAGAGCCGGTTGAATCCCACCTTCAGGATAACTAAAAAAATAAACCGGACGCTCCACCTCTTTTTGAAGAGCCATGCGAGAAATAAAAATTTCACTGTAGGCATCCATTCCCGTCTTAGCTAAATTTTTACCTGTTTGGCCATTGGACCCAAACTCGATGACTCCCCTTTGCGCAATTTCAAAAACCTCATTTTTTGTCATGTATCCTGCTTGTCCCAGATAGGAGGACCGCAAGAAAACCGTGGCAGGAAACTTATATTTTTCAAGAAGGCCAGCCGCATAATTCTTAAAATCAGCATATCCTCCATCAAAGGTAATGGCAATCGTATGGCGAGGGATCGAGTGGCCTTCTTGATAAATTTTAATCACCTGGCTCAAGGGAATAACATGGAATTTCTCACTTGCAAGATACTCCATCTGCCTTTGAAACGCACGGGGATGAACATAATCGGGCGACTTAGCATCAGATTCACCCATATGTTCATATCTCAAAATCGGAAGGACACTCACCGGGCCATAATCTACATAAAAAAGGGCCCCACTCACGACCAAAGTAAAAAAGATAAGCAAAGAAAATAGAATTCTCATTTTGAATGAGATAAGACCTTTTCATACAATGCAATGACTTTGTCGGTCATGCGATCCAGGTTAAATTTCTGACTCACGTGTTCACGACCTTGACTTCCCATGTGACGAGCCAAGGCAGGGTCCTCAAGCATTTTGTTGAGGGTGCGCTCAAGAGCTTGGGAATCCTGAGGTGGAACCAAGATTCCTGTTTTGCCATCCACCACGACTTCAGAAATTCCCCCTACATTGCTTGCAACCACGGGAACCCCTGCGGCCTGAGCTTCTAAAATTGAGAGACTCAAGCCCTCCTGTAAAGAGGGAAGGACAAAAACATCTAAAAGCGATAGCACCTCCCATGAATGATCTGTCCAAGGAATCCAGCGTACAATATTTTTCAGGTTGAAACGAGTTAAATCATCGAGAAACTCCTTTCGAGAAGGACCGTCCCCAACAACCAAACATTGAAGCTTTCTAACTTTAGATAACGCATGAAGAGCCTCCAACAGAAATCGATGTCCCTTGACAGGAGACAATCGGGCAATGATTCCAATGGTTGGAATATCTTTATCCAAATGGTATTGACGTCTGAATTCCATTTTTTCCTCTTCCAAAGGGAGGTGATTCAACTTTGAAAGATCTGTTCCATTATAAATTAAATGAATCTTTTCGTGCGAAACTTTAAAGTCCTTTTCTAAATGATCTCGAACGTGACTGCTGATGGCAATCACTGCATCCCCCCAACAAGGAAATATTTTACGACCCCGATGAGGTCGATAAAAGCCATGGGCCGTGGTTAAAAAAGGAATACCACACAGATGGGAAGCAATAAAGCTTGTGACGGCTGCCACACGGGTTTGGGCATGAATCAACTGGATTCCTTCCTCTTGTATAATCTTTTTCATTCTCCACGCCCCTTTTAACACATGGAGACTCAGCTCTGACTTGGTATGAATCCCAATATTGAAATGGGCCAAATCCGTTGACCTTTCAAACTGACCTCCTCCCGACGCAATGAAAGGATCAACCCCTTTTTCTTTTAAAGCCTTGGCCAAGGTCAATAGATAGGAAGTAATCCCTCCCGCATCTAAATGGGAAGCGACCAAAAGTACTTTTATCTTCATTTAATTCTCCATGACGTAGAAGCCAAGAATAGAGATTGAAAAGTAGAAATTGTTACTCGCCTCAATCTACCCTAAATATGATTGTGTTGACAAGGCTCTCCTTTGTCGAATATCATTTTTCCCTATGGCCCAAGTAAAATTAATTAATCTCAATAAGATTTATCCCGGCAACATTACGGCTGTTAACAATGTCAATTTAGAGATCAAAGACAAAGAATTTGTTGTTCTTGTTGGACCTTCGGGTTGTGGGAAATCCTCAACCTTGAGGATGATCGCGGGTCTGGAGGATATTTCCTCTGGAGAGATTTGTATCGAGGGTAAAAGAATCAATGAGGTTCTTCCCAAAGACCGAGATATCGCCATGGTCTTTCAGAACTATGCCCTTTATCCCCACATGAGTGTCTATAAGAATATGGCGTTTGGGCTCATGCTTAGAAAATTTCCAAAAGCTGAGATTGATAAACGTGTCCGCGATGCTTCCGAAATCTTAGGGATTCAAAATCTCCTGGACCGAAAACCTGTGGCTTTGTCTGGCGGACAACGACAGCGGGTTGCGGTTGGACGAGCCATTGTTAGAAAACCAAAAGCCTTTCTCTTTGATGAGCCGCTTTCAAATCTAGATGCGAAGCTGCGAGTCCAGATGAGAACGGAAATCAGTAAACTCCATATTCGTCTGCAATCCACGATGATTTACGTCACCCATGATCAAGTCGAGGCCATGACCATGGGAGATCGCATTGTCGTGATGAAGGATGGGGAAATTCAACAAGTGAATGATCCGCTGAGTATCTACAATGAGCCGGCCAACAAATTTGTGGCAAGTTTCATTGGAAGTCCCCCTATGAATTTTATCGATGGAATACTGATCAAGCGGGATGGAGCCCTTTTCTTCAAAGAAGATCTCTTTCAATTCAAAGTCAGTGAAGGAATGATGTCTCGTTTATCGAATTATATTGATAAAAAAATTACCTTTGGAATACGCCCCGAAGATATTTATGATAAATTGTTTTTAGGGGATGCCTCTGCCGAAAACACGACCAAGGCGACTGTTGAAGTGGTAGAGCCCATGGGGGCTGAGTTATTTCTTTATCTTAAGAAAGGGAAGCTTTCCTTTGTGGCACGTGTCGATGCTGATCAAAAAGCAGAAGTCAATCAGGATATCGAAATGGTCTTGGACATGGCAAAGGCACACTTCTTTGATCCAGTAACTGAAAAAACGATTTGCTGAATTCGCATTGGGTGACAGACCTTGAGTTTTGACCCGTGAAATTCGAACCCTTATTCCCTCCAGACCTCAAAACTCACCTCTCCTAACCCCTTAAGAGATCAGTCATGAATCGCTATTTATCTGAACGCGTCTTAACGGTCCTTTCATTCCTTCTACTCGTCTCATTCCAACTCTTCATCACAAGCCCTGGACGAAACCTCCCCCAAGAGTGGATCAAGTTGAGCAGTCTTTTTTATATTCCTATCATCTTGCTCGCCCGTATGAGCTTTAGTGTTCTGGGCACTTTGATGGCTACCGTCACAAGCCTTCTTTTATCGTGCATCGTTTTCTTTAGAGGGAATGTCCCCCACTGTTGGGGATGGTTAATGATTCCTCCCATGGTCACCCTGTCAGTTTTTATATCGATGCAGCGCTTTCATAAAATGAGGGTTCAAAGGAAAATCGAGCTCCAGCATCTGGAAGCTGAATGTAACGATGTATCTGAACAATACGCCAAACATAAAGCCATGATCAAATCCCTTAAAAATAAAATTTCCCATTTTTCAACCCTTCGATGCCTGGGAGAAAAACTGGTCTCAACACTTTCCTTGGACACGACCGGCCAAAAAACCCTAGAGGCCGCTCATCAACTGATTGGGAAGGGGGATAAGGCCCGTGTATTCCTACTGGATAATAATTTAAAAACCCTGATCGAGGTCCATCAAATCGATTTAACCGAAGATGGCAAAACATTATCCATTGATCCTGATGACCTTTTTAATCCGTGGATTCTTAAAAATCACCAAAATCTATTGGTTCAAGACCTCCCGACTGACTTTCGGTTTAAAGAAACATCTAAAAAAAATCCTCAACTTTCATTGATTGCGTCTCCCTTAATTACTGAAAATAAATTGCTCGGCGTTCTTCGCATGGAAAGCATTCAATCTCACGCCTTCCAACTTGAAGACCTACGAATGCTCGCGACCCTCTCAACCATCGCCTCTACCGCCCTTAAAAATGCCCGCCTCTATGGCGAGACTCTAGAACTTTCTATTAAAGATGGGCTAACGGGACTCTATGTTCCAACCCATTATCATCAGGAACTTGAAAAAGTATTTGGTCAGGCAAGAAAAAAAGGGCAACCCCTTTCCCTTTTGATGGCTGACATCGATTATTTTAAATCCATCAATGACCAATTTGGTCATACGGTAGGAGATAGCATTCTTAAAAAAATTTCCGAAATTTTACGCCAGGAGATTCATCCAAACTATCTTCCGACTCGATATGGCGGAGAAGAATTTTCAGCGTTCTTTCCAGGATGGAACATCCGCCAAACAATAGAACTCTGTGAAACTTTAAGAAAAAAGATAGAACAACTGTCCTTCGAAATTCGTCGTGAAATTTTGAGTGTGACCATCAGTATTGGAGTCAGTGAAATGAAACCGAATGATTTGAGTAAGGAAGATTTGATCCACCGAACCGATCAAGCCCTTTATCAAGCCAAAAGAACAGGAAGAAATCGCGTGTGTCTGGAGTCATAATGGAACCGTTTCTCATCCTCATACTCTTAACCTCTTCTACTGCTTTAGTTCTCATGGAGAAAGATCGGTGGAATTATCATTCGATCCTCGGCCTCGTTTTAATTTGGATTTTTTTTCAACGTGAAGGCTTTTCTATCATTTTTCTTGAAATAGGTATTCTTGGCCTTTGCTGGTATTCTTGTTTAAAGATGACCTTTCTTCTTAAGAAAAGAGAACAAGAAAATTTAGAGAAGTTTATCCCTCCTATTCAACAAAAAAGAACCATGATCGAATCTCTTGCCATGAGTGACTCCGTCATTTTCGAAGAGTCTAAAATCCTTGCAAGAAGTTTGGCTCAAAAAGAGGCCTTATACGAATCCCTTAAAGAATTAAATAAAACACTCGAATTTTCAAAAACAATTGAAGTTGCTTCCAACCTCATTTCTCAACTGACGAGTTTTGAAAAAGGGTGGCTTTGGGTCAGTGCTGCCTCTGAAAATAACGCCACCCCCTCTTTATGCTACGAACTTTCTCGCAATGAAAAACCCATGCTTAGAAAAGGAAATTTCGAAGAAAACTTCACTGATTCACAGAAAAAACTTCTTACACGATGTATTCATTCACGAACTCCCGTATTCATCAATCATCCAGACCAAGATCCTTCATTGAGCCCTCAAGAAATCTTCTCTGGAATGGCCCTTTCAGGAATTAGTCTTTTTCATGAAGAAACTTTTTTGGGCGCCTTTCTCATTGAGGGCTGTAAGAAAAAGGAACTCGAGTCTCTAGAGATTTTAGCGCTTCAATTGAGCATGGAAATCAAGGAAACCCTTCTTTATGAAAAAGTCAGGAATTTATCCTTCATGGATGGACTGACCCAAGTCTATTTAAGACGACACTTGCTTTTACTTTTGGAAGAAGAATTAAAACGTCTTCAGCAACAAAAAAAGCCCTGTTCCATTTTAATGGTCGATCTCGATTATTTTAAAAGTTTTAACGATCACTTTGGTCATTTGGTTGGAGACATTCTCCTCAAACAAATATCGATGAGCCTTCAAGAAAACTTAAGACCCATGGATCTTGTTGGCCGCTTTGGAGGGGAAGAATTCATGATTGCACTCCCAGAAACCATGGTGGAGGAAGCTTTGGATATCGCTGAAAGAATTAGAACCAGCGTTGAAAAAGCTGAATATTGGATTCATGAAAAACGATTTAAACTCACCCTCAGCATCGGAATTGCAAATTATCCTCAAGATGCCCTCAAACTCTCTCTCCTCATCCAAATGGCAGACACCGCTCTTTACCAAGCCAAAAACCAGGGAAGAAATCGGACGTGCATCTACCATCAATGAAAATTAGTCCACAGTCCACGGTCAACAGTCCGTAGAAAAAAATACTTCCTTTAAATCTGTCGACCGTTGACTGTTGACTGTGGACTCTTCTCATCCCCCTAACCGCCTTAAAACAGAGTATTTATACTAAAAAATAACCCTTGACTACAATCCAATGATCATCGTATGATGTACCTCGAGTTATAGATAGACTTCGGTCCAGAGATGGAAACGTGAGTGTCTTGATGAACTCACGCTTTTTTTTTGCAAGACCAAGCGTGTGACTCAGAAAGGATTCAAAATGGCCAAAGGAACAGTTAAATGGTTCAATGACCAAAAAGGTTACGGATTCATTACCCCTGAAAATGGAAAGGATTTGTTTGTTCACTATTCTTCTATCCAGGGCGATGGCTTCAAGACACTTCGCGAAGGCGATGCAGTAGAGTTTGAAGTGACACGTGGCCCCAAGGGTGAACAGGCAACAAACGTTGTAAAGCGCTAATTTTCCAACGGTTGCTACTCAAGAGAGCCCCTCTTGCGATTCTTATCGTAAGAGGGGTTTTTCGTTTATACAACTCAATTTTTTAGATAGGATGGTATAGAATTTCTAAAAAGGATGGGTCATGCAATTTAAAAAGATAAAATTAGGGCTCTCTTTAAAATTCATTCTGCTGACGACCCTCCTCATTATTCTCACCTCCCTCACGTTAGGATTCTTCTTCCTTCACAGTAAAGAAAAAGACTATGTTAATTTTCTTAAATCCAGAGGGATTGCCCTTTCCAGGACCCTTGCCTTTAACAGTGAATATGGCGTTTTAACCAGTAATACAGACGTTCTAGCAAAGCTAGCCCAAGGGATTCTTCAAGAATCAGATGTGTCTTATTGCGTCATCCACGATTCACAAGGAAAAATTTTGGTTGAATATTATCTTGGGAATGCCCTGAAACCCAACATTCCTCTTCCCCTGATCGATCATGCCTTAAAAATCAAATTCCCTGGAGAAGAAACTTTGATCCAACCGCTTTCAATCAAGATAGATCTCCCCCAAGCTTTTGACATTGCCACGATTGTTAAAACCCGTCGTCTTTCGAAAACACATGAACGGGGAGAACTCCTACCAGGATACCTAGGCATTCTGGAACAAATTAAGAGAAGGCTTAAGATTGAAGGTCAGATCATCGAAGAAAAAATTGGAACTGTTCGAGTGGGATTATCCCTGGTTAGCCTTAATCAATCGGTCTTGAGAATTCAAAAGGCGATCGGCATGATTACCTTACTCGTTGCCTTTGTCGGGATCCTGATCACCATTATCTTAGTCCAACTGATTATTCGACCGATTCAAAGACTGGTGTATGGAACTCGCCAAATTGCCCGAGGCGATTTGACTTATGAAGTAAAAGTTTACTCTCGAGATGAGATTGGAGAACTCGCTTCCTCCTTCAATCAAATGACACTTTTCTTACGAAAATCTCGAGATCAAGTCGAGGAGTACCGAAAGAATCTAGAGCAAATGGTTGAAGAGCGTACCCGACAGTTAAAAGAAACGGAGGCTGAACTGATCCGTTCAGAAAAATTTGCAGCCATTGGAGAACTGATCACGGGAATCACGCATGAACTGAACAATAAATTAACCCCAATCCTGGGCTACGTCCAAATCTTTAAAGCCATGAAGACGAACGATAAATTATCAAAATACATGGAAATTATCGAAGAATCGGCTCTCGCCGCAAAAAAAATCGTTGAATCCCTTTTGAAGTTTTCCAGAACCACTCCTCCCCAAAAAATTTATTACAACCTTAATGAAACCATGGAGGGGACCCTTTTACTCGTTGAACCCGATATTCGAAAAAACAACATCCTCCTTAAAAAAACGCTGGACCCTCAACTTCCCATGACCATGTCCGATCCCTCTCTCATCAGCCAGGCCTTCTTAAATATTTTGAACAATGCATGTCAGGCGATGGAGGAAAAGGGAGGGAAATTAACCATTCAGTCGTATCAGAAAAATGAGAAAATTTTCTTTTCCATCCAGGATACAGGAGTCGGCATTCCCAAAGAAAATTTGATGCGTATCTTCGACCCCTTCTTTTCAACCAAAGAAGTAGGGAAGGGAACAGGTCTTGGCCTCTCGATCTCTTACGGAATCATCCAAAGTCATGAAGGAAATATTCATGTCGAGAGTCAATCGAAAGAAGGATCCACCTTTATCATTGAACTTCCCATTAAAGCTCCAGACCAAATCTCTACACGAACGCCCATCCCCCCGAAAAGACGTCGAATCTCTAAAAAGGGAAAAATTTTAATTATTGAAGATGATCCTTCTGTTCAAACCCTTTTAACCGATCTCTTAAGGAACCGACATGAAGTCACAACAGCGATGGATGGACAGGAGGGAAAAAAGATTATTGAAAAAACAAAATTTGATCTCTATCTGGTAGACTTAAGAATGCCCTACATGAATGGAAAAGAACTCTATGAATGGATAAAAACTGCATGCCCCTCAGAAAAAGAAAAAGTGATCTTCATCACGGGAGATACGCATGATAAAAAGACTCAAATTTTCCTAAGTGAAGCGGACCGACCCCACCTTTCAAAACCCTTTCAGATGGAAAGTCTAGAAAATTTAATATGGCAAATTCTTGAAAAAAAACTGTAAGCCCCTCACCTTTGCTCAATCGGAATATAAGGCTCATCTCGCTTCCCGGTATATTCACATTCAGGACGAATGAGACGGTTATGATCCAGTTGCTCAATCACGTGTGAAGACCATCCTGCAATTCTTGCCAACGCAAAGATGGGGGTATAAATCTCGGTCGGAAACCCAAGTAAATAGAAAACAACCGCTGCAGGAAAATCAACATTGGGATAAAGATTTTTCTCTTTGAGCATGACCTTTTCAATCACTTCAGAAATTTCCATCCATTTTGTTTGTCCCATTTTCTTTCCCAAAGATTCGGCGAAGGGCTTTAAAAGTCTTGCACGGGGATCCCCTTTTTTATATTCCCGATGCCCAAACCCCATGATTTTCCTTTTTTGAACCAAGGCTTCATCAATCCAAGATTTTGCTTTTGAAGGTTCCCCAATTTCTAAAATCATCTTCATCGCCTCTTCATTCGCCCCTCCATGAAGAGACCCCTTTAGAGTCCCAATCCCAGAGGTAATCGCTGAATGCATGTCGGAAAGGGTTGAGGCTGTTACACGACTTGAAAAGGTGGACGCGTTAAAGCCATGTTCAGCATAAATCATCAGGGTCCGATCAAAAATACGAGTGGCCTCGGCGTCGGGCCTCTTCCCTTTCATCATGTAAATAAAATTCTCTGCATGCGTTCCATCCGAAAGAGGGGAAATAACCTTCTCCCCTCGCGTCAGTCGAAAACTGGCAGCAACAAGCGTTGGAAACTGCGCAATCAATCGAATAGCCTTTTTTAGATTTGCATCATGGGTATGAACCGTTCGATCGGGATCAAACACACTCAACATGGAAACCCCGGTCCTCAAGAGATCCATGGGGTGAGATGAAGAAGGAAACTGTTTAAACATCTCAAGAAGGGGTTGGGGAATCGGACGGTTTAGAATTAATTCGTTCAAAAATTTTTTAAATTCATCTTTCTTAGGCAACGTCCCAAAAAGCAAAAGATAAGCAACTTCTTCGTAGACAGAATATTTTGTAAGTTCATGAATATCGTAACCTCGATAAGTCAAATGATCGGTCCGAGGATCAATTTCTGAAATTTGTGAGGGGCCCGCAATGACACCCTCTAAGCCGGGGCTATAGGATTTTTGAGATTTTAATTCGGTGTTGCCCATGATGAACCTTCCTAAATTTGATAGTTGATGAGATCGTAGAGTTCTTTTCTTGTCTGCATTTTCGGAAGAAGCCCTTTTTGAGACCCCTTTTTTTTAATTTCTACAAATGAAGCTTCCAGAGAACGCATCATCACTCGAAAGGCTGTCATTGGAAAAATTACCAGATCATACTCCAATTTGTGAAATTCTTGAACAGAAATATAGGGGGTTTTACCAAATTCGGTCATATTCGCTAAAAGAGGCGCTTCGACTTTGCTAGAAAACTCCTTAAATTCTTGACGAGATTCCAAGGCCTCAGGGAAAATGACATCCGCCCCTGCTTTAAGATAAATTTTTGCCCTCCGAATAGCCTCTTCTAATCCCAGAACCGATCTCGCATCGGTGCGGGCTATAATCAAGAAATCCTTATCTCCCCTTGTCTGAACCGCCGTCTGAATTTTTTGAGCCATTTCTTGAGCATCAACTAAGGTTTTTCCTGGTAAATGACCACATCTTTTAAAAGTGTTCTGATCTTCAATTTGCATTGCCGATGCTCCAGCCCCTTCTAATTCCAAAACGGCTCGCGTCACATTCCGAAGACCTCCAAAACCTGTATCGGCATCCACTAAAATGGGGGTTTTAACACAATTTGAAATATATCGAACCTGCTGGGCTACTTCGGGTAATGTCAAAAGCCCAATATCGGGCTTCCCCAAAAGGCCATTGCTCAGGCCCGCCCCTGAAAGATAAACAGCCTCAAAACCAACACTTTCAGCCATTCGAGCACTAATAGCATTAAAGACACCTGGAAGAACGATCGTTTTTTTCTTTTTTAAAAGGTCCTTCAATTTTAATTTTTGATCTGTCATTTTGATCTTTGATTTTTAATTTTTAAATTTCGAAATAGCCTCAAAATTGCTCCGACATCCTCCATTTTTTCCAAATTCCAAAGTTGGTTCAAAATGTGCTTCTGCTGGTTGGGTGAAAAAATCTTTCGGGTCAAATTTTTGAATTTCTCCTCTACCTCTAAATCCGTAAGAGGTCGAGCCGCATATCCTTTTGAATGAAGAATTTCTTTTTTAAGAATATGCCCATTTTTTAATACGATTTTTAAAGATATAGGAACTGCCTTTGGATAAAGGCGTGTTAAACCTAAATCCTCTTCAACCTTTACTTTTAAAATAAGATTATGAAGTTTTTCATCCTGAATTTTTCGTAATGAAAACTGCTCCAATTCCATCTTACCATCCATCAGGGCCACAGCCACACAATAAGGCAAACTATGATCCGCTGTCTCTCGAGAAACAGGATGCCACTTTTCACGTTCTCCTGCGATAATTTCAATGGCCGCCTTAAATGTCTTAACGTGAATAGATCGAATCTCATCGATGTTCAAAATCTCCTTACGAAGTTCAAGAGCTGCTTCAACAGCACTCTGGGCATGATATTCAACCGGAAAATATTTAATGGCTGTATCCAAAATCTTAAAGCGTTCTCTTTTTCCACCCCATTTTTTAATTTTAAAAGGACCTGAAACCAAGTGAAAAAGACCAAATCTGCCTTCAAAAATGGGGGCAGGACCTGTCATTCCTCTGGACGCTAATCGAGCTGCAAAAAGACCATTACGAGCCGCATTTGCAAAGGCACAACCCTTCCACATCGACAACTCTCCTACCCGTGTTTGCCGTAAAGTAATATTGGCAACTCCAGCTAAATTAACCGCATGATAGGTCTTTTTTTCGGAAAGATGCATTAACTTTGCAGCCACCAATGCCGTCGAAAAAGCCCCATAAGTCACATGATCCCACCCCCGAGCTCGAATGGAAGCCGCATCACATAACCGACATTGAACTTCATAGCCCAAAACGACTGCCGTTATAAAATCTTTTCCTGAAGAATGAAGATCTTCACCCATTGCAAGTGCAGCTGAGAAATTGTCACTAGGATGCGCCGGCTCTTTTGATAAATACGTATCATTGTAATCAAGATAGCGAATCAGAAGGCCATTGTAAAAAGCTGCTGCCTCAGGACTTGTTCTAAAACGTGTTCCAAAAAGCGTCGATCCTTTTTTAGAAGGAAATTCCCAAATAACTTGTCGAGCCATTTGAGCAGGAACACTTGAAAATGCGGCAACTGCACAACCCAAAGAATCAATCAATCTTCGTTTCACCTCATGAACAACCTCACGGGGGATCTCTCGATAGGAAAGACAATAGGAATATTCACTTAACTTTTCAGCAAGATTCATTTTAAAAATCCACCATAAAAATGGCAACGTCCTCCCTCCCCTTTAGTTTAAAGGGGAGTTGGAGGGGTTACGGGGTCTAAAAGGAATAACTCCCCAAACCCCCAACTCCCCAGGCCCCTCTTACCTTAAGAGGGGGTATTGATAAAAGAGGGGGTATCAATAGGAGAGAAAAACTTTTATAAATTGTACTCTTGAAGAAGTGAGATCCGCATAATAAAGATAATGTAGGATAACTCCCAAAACCAGGGCTCCGGCAACCATCCAAACCCAACCCTTTCTTTTTCCATTGAAAATCCAAGCCAAAACAAGCGGTGCAAAAACTGCAAACTCAATCCAATAAGACCAAAGATTACTCGATGAAAAAGGAGATTCTCTTAAACTCGTCCGACCGAAAAAAACGAAGGGACTGATCAGCCGCTCTTTATAAAAAGGATAGAAAAGTGGACAGCCATAAGGAGGCGATGGATCTCGAACAAAAATATCGAGAATTAAATGAAGATTCACCAAAACTAAAATGATGAATAAATCTTTTCCTCTCCATGTTTTCCGCCAAATTCCGTAGAAGAACCAAAGAAATAGAGCGATGGCCGTAGCCCCTAGAAAACTATGCGAAAATTGATGATGAAACCGATAGACATCCCCCACAAAAAGACCTGGAATAAAATCCAAATCGGGGCTATTTCCGCAGAAAATAAAAAAGAGCAACAATTTCCAATCTGAATTCCACTTTTTTTGAATGCTGCCTTTATAAAAAATGGCACTGACCATGGAATGAGCGAGTGAAGATGGCATGGATTAATACACCTCAACTAAAATTCTTTTTCTGAGCTCCTCATAAGCGGTCGGGGATAAAATAGATTGAAGGGTTTCATAAATTCCCTTTTCTATTCCCTTTAAGCCGCAGATATAGATCAGCGTCTTGGTATCCGTTAGAATAGGAACGAGTTCCTTCTGATGCTCTAGCAAACGATGCTGAACATAAACTTTAGTTCCATCTCTATTCTTATCTTCACGACTCACGGCCGTCACAAAATGAAATTTTTGATGTGTTTCATAATTTTGAAATTCTTTCTCATAGAGAATATCTGAACGATAAGGCGTTCCAAAAATCAGCCATGCGTGATTTTGAAAACCCTTCTGAAAAAGCTCTTTTAACATTCCCCGAAATGGCGCAATTCCTGTCCCTGTCGCAATAAAAATATAAGAGGGATCGTTCACATGCTCGGGCAAGAGAAAACGATTGCCTACGGGCCCTGTAATTCTTACAGCATCCCCTTTTTTTAAATCACAGATGAAGTTTGAGCCTACTCCCCTTTTTTCAAGACCCGTCACGGGATCTTGATAAACGACCCGCTTCACGCATACCGATAAACTTTGAGCATCCCCTTTTTCTCCTCTGCGATGAGAAGCAATGGAATAAAGACGCACCGCATGAGGTTTCCCTTTCTCGTCTATCCCTGGCGGGAGAATTCCTACGCTTTGACCTTCAACATATTCGTAAGAGCTTCCTTGAAGATTGATGACCACATGACGAGTATCATTCGGACTTGAATCGGCCGTTAATTTGATATTTTCAAGAACCGTAGCCGTCCATGGACTGGAAACCTTATAAGTATTTAAAGAAATTTTTTTCTCGCTCATAAAATCCGCAATCCGAAATCCCCAATCTAAAATTGTTTAAAATGGCCAATCGGCTTGTAGTCGAGCACGAAGTTGATTGAGTTCATGGGGCCGCTGAGTCTGCCCCAACATATTTGCAAACGCTTCATCCATCTGACGTAATCTGAAACTCAAAATTTTGGCAATTTGATACATTAATTTAAAAGCACCCAGCCTTCCCTCAGACAAAAAACGCTCGAGGGCTCCTCGGTTCATTTTAAGAAGCGTCGTCTTTAAAACAGCCACAGCAGTAGCCGATCTTATTTGATCTGTTAGAATTCCAACCTCTCCCAAAACTGCATTTTCACCCAGACGTGCAATCGTTTCTTCATGCGCCCCCGCAGGAAGGCGAATTTCTATAGCCCCTTGGCCAATCAGATAAAGGGCATCCGCCAAATCCCCTTTCTTAAACAAAACATGCCCCTGGGAAACCTCTAAGAGCTGGGCACAACCCTTCAGTTCAGAAATTTCATGATCTGAAAAACCTCGGCACAAATCCGATCGCTTTAAAAATGAAAAAACATCGATGGACATTTTAAATCTCCAGCGGTTTAAAAAATAATCCCTTAAATCCGCAATCTGAAATCCGCAATCCGAAATTTCTTTTTTAGATTCCTCTCAACGTCACAGTCTTCGCCACTCGACCCACCCCTAAAGCAAATGCCGCCGTTCTCAATGAAATTTTTTTGGACGAAGCAATCTGGACCACAGACTCATAACTCTTCAGCATGACCCGTCTTAATTCTGAAACCACCTGGTCTAAAGTCCAACGAAAACTCTGAAGATTTTGAACCCACTCAAAATAAGAAACAACTACTCCTCCCGCATTGGCCAAAATATCAGGAATCACGACAATCCCTTTTTTTTCAAAAATCTCATCTCCTTCGGGATCTGTAGGTCCATTGGCCGCTTCTAGAATGACCTTTGCACGAACCCGAGCCGCATTTCCTTGATGTAAAACCCCTCCCAACGCTGCTGGAACCAGGCAGTCACATTCAAGTTCAAGCAATTCCTCATTCGTAATAGACTTCCCTTCCGGAAAGCCTACAATGGTTCTTTCTTTTTTCAAATACTCTGAAACGTCCTTTATTTTTAATCCTTGAGAATGAAAGGTACCACCTTTAGAATCCGAGACAGCAATAATAAGGCCCCCCCTCCCTTCAATTAAACGAGCAAAATGAGATCCCACATTTCCAAATCCCTGAACGGCAAATTTTGCCCCCTTAAGCCCTTTCCCATGATCTTTGAAATATTGTTCAGCAATGATAGCGCACCCCTGCCCCGTTGCGGCCTCCCTTCCTTGCGATCCCCCCAATTCAACGGGCTTACCCGTCACCACCGCAGGGGCATAGCCCGCTCTCCTCGAGTATTCATCCATAATCCAGGCCATCACTTGGGCATTGGTATTCATATCGGGGGCGGGAATATCCCGGGTCGGCCCAATAAAATCTTGAATCTGTTGGACAAACTTACGCGTTAGAATTTCTAATTCCCGTTCACTAAGCTCGCTCACATTACAAGCAATTCCCCCTTTAGCTCCTCCAAAGGGAATATCCACGACCGCTGTTTTCCAAGTCATGAGCGAGGCAAGCCCCTTCACCTCATCAAGATTGACGAGCGGATGATATCGAAGACCCCCTTTAAAAGGGCCCCTGGAATTATTATGCTGAACTCTAAATCCTGTAAAATGAGCGAGCGTTCCGTCTTCCATTTCCATGGGAATAGAAACCTTCACTTCCCTAGAAGGATTGAGGAGAAGGGCCTGGACTCGTTCATTGAGTCCAATCAGCGAGGCTGCCTTTTGAAAATAATAATTGGTCGCTTCAAATGTATTCATTATTTCACTTGCGCAAAGGATGCTTCTACCACTTTTGCAATTTCCCGGGTAAGAAGATCCGCTCCTAAAAATAAGGCGTGATCTTTTTGAGAAGGATCTAAAGGCGCATGAACTTTCCTGAGCTCGATTTTTCCAATCACTTTTAAATCAACCAAAAGAGGCAAGATAATTTGTGTATAGGGGTGGAGTGTCCCCTCTAATCCACTGCGAGACCATTCTATCGACTTTGAAAGATTTTCCATTTCAAGACGAGCATAGTCAAAATCCGCCTTCTCAGAAAACTCTCTTGTTAAATGCCAAACTCTTTCTTCTAGAGCCGGAGTTTTTAATCCCTTAACCAATTCCCTTAATATATAACGGTAAAATCTTTCTTTACGAATTTTTCCAAATTCTTCTATCCGATCCTTAAAGACATGAGGCTTCAAATATCCCAAATATTTCAAACCTAAAAGGGAACATAGCGCAATAAAAACTAAAATAAGATGCGGATTATTAGATACATATAAAAATAAAGCCAGACCATTTAAAAGAATGCAAAAACCATAAAGGAGAAGTACGACTTTTCTTTGGGAAAACCCCATTCCCTTCAAGCGATGATGAATATGCTCTCGATCCCCTTTAAAGATCGGAACTCCGCTAAAGTAGCGGCGAGACATACTCACCACCATATCAATAATGGGAAGTCCCAACGCCACCATCGGAGTCAAGAACGCCACCATCGTACTGGCCTTATTCGAACCCCAAATGGAGAAAATAGAAAGAAGATACCCTAAAAGAAGACTTCCTGAATCTCCCAGATAAATCTGGGCCGGATTAAAATTATAGCGAATAAAACCCAACAGAGATCCCGCTAAAGCGACACATAGAAGAATGGTCAAAGACTGACCCGTCATAAAGGCAATGCTGCCCAACGTCACAACGACAAAAAGAGAAATTCCACAAGCCAAACCATCAATCCCATCAATCAAATTAACCGCGTTCATCAAACCCACAATCCAAAGAAGGGTTACAGGAAAGCTAAAAATCCCCAACGAAAATGCCTTTTCAAGCGAAGGAGAAGAAATATGGCCAATTTTGAAACCGCATGCGTAAACGAAGGACGCGATCAAAAACTCGATCATTAGCTTTCGCCAGGGAGAAAGATTTTTAAGATCATCCCAGACTCCGAGCAGTAAAATAAATGTCCCGCCCAGAAAAATTCCCAAACAAAGTTTGGCTTCATTCCAAAAGAGGACAGAAACTCCATTTTCATAAAAGAAAAGGCCAATCAAGGGAAGGAGAAAAGAAAAATAAACCGCAACGCCCCCCAAACGGGGAATGGGCAGGGCCTCTCCTTGCCCAAACGCTTTTAGACGAAAAGCCATTCTCTTAACGACAGGAACTAAGATTAAAGAAGCCATCAATGAAATGATAAAAGCGGCAAGATAGGTTCTCAATTCAACTCGACCTCTCTCTCACTATTCTGAATCAAATCCCTCAAAGCCCTATTCCACTTGTCCATCACAACTTTTTTTGAGAAAAAGCGACGGTACACATTATAAGCATTTTCTCTTGAAAGTTGCAATTGTTGAGGCGATTCTGCTATTTTCAAAATTTCATCTCTAACCGAAGAAATATTTTGATCTGTCAAAATAAGCCCCACCTTAAATTCTCGAATCCACTCAGCAAGGGAAGAATTTTCAGATCCCGCATATATCACTGGTTTTCCGACTGCGAGAGAGCCAAAAAATTTTGAAGGGACCACAACTCCATCCCACTCTGAACGCAAACTCGCTAAATGAATATCCGCTGCATTTAATCTTTTTTCAAGATCCTCCTCATTTGCAAAAGAAGCAAAACGGATATTGGAATCCTCTAAAGTTACCGCTTCACGAAGCTCTTGGAATCGATTGCCCCGACAGGCAAAGCAAAACACAACTTTAGAATTTTTCACCCGAAGCTCCCGAGCTAACTGAAGAAAAAGTGAAAAATCATGAGCCTTACCCATATTTCCAGAATACAATAATCCTAGCTTGGCATCTCCAAAGAGTTTCCTACGAACCTGAAAATCTCCGGATTCAATCTGATCAGGCTCCACCAGCGCCCATGGAACCAGGGTTTCAGCCCTTGCCCGATGATGGTATGCATCCAAACGCTTTCTCATGCAAGGACCAATATCCACCATCAAATCAACTCTCTTATATGCCCATCCCATCCATTTTTTGAATCGACGAGCGAACCATAAACTGGCTCCCTTAGCTCCATCCGAGATAATCGCTTCTGGATAAAGATCATAACACCAATGGACTAATTTAGATTTTGGCACAAACCATTTTAGGCCAAAAAATAACAAAGGGGAAAATTGGGGATCCGTCCCAAGAATGATGACATCTTTTCTTGGAAGCATAAGAATTTTAAAAAACCATCCCAAAATCATCCAAATCGAATTGGCTAAACGCAAGAATTTATGCGCCTGATTCCATGCAGGGCGCCAAATTCTTATAATCCGAATCTGATTCCAAATCTCTTCTCTCTTTTCGATTTTTTGATCAGGATAGCGGCAATAACGGTTTGAAGCCAGCGCCGTCACCTCCCATCCTCTTTTCACCAGCTCTTCAGCAAATTGAGAAAAATGACGACTGCTCACGACATCGTCAGGATAGAAAAAATGATAAAGAACAATCGAGGAAGGAATCTCAGCAGCTCCTTTCGGTTCGCCAGTTGCCCGTTACCGGTTACCCGGTTACCATTCACCTGTCACCAGTTCTCCAGTTTTTCTTGCTTTTGCCTCGAGCTTCTAGCTTCCTAGCCTCCAGCCGTCTTTTTAAACTCTTGCCCCGTCGAATGACGGGGTTAAACTGTTTTGATTTACTTGAGCCAAAATCCATTCATAAGTACGTTCCAACCCCTCCTCCAGAGAAGTCCCCGGCTCCCAGTTCAAAACCTGTCTTAATCGAGTATTGTCACTGTTTCTTCCTCTCACACCCTGAGGCTTTGTCAAATCATGCCGCTTGACGATTTTCTTTCCTGCAATATGCGCTACAATATCCACCAACTCATCAATCGTCACTAAACGATCCGTTCCCAAATTCAAGGGTTCTTGATAAGTCGACTGCATTAATCTGAAAATTCCCTCCACACAATCTTCAATAAAGCAATACGATCTCGTCTGAAGACCATCCCCCCAAACCTCGATCTCATCTTCTCTTTTTGCGAGAGCAACTTTTCGACAAATAGCTGCCGGTGACTTCTCCTTTCCACCGTCATACGTCCCCAACGGTCCATAAATGTTATGGAAGCGGACAATATGAACCTCCATTTTATAATCCTCTCCATAATACTGAGTGGCTAACTCCGCAAATAATTTTTCCCAGCCATAACCGGGCTCGGCATCTGCCGGATAGGCATCTTCTTCTTTAAGAGGTGCCACATCAGCCTTTTTCTGTAAATATTGGGGATAAATGCAAGCGCTACTCGTATAAAGATACTTCTTAACTTTGGTATGATGAGCGCCCTCCAGCATATTTAAATTAATCAAAGCATTATTTCTTAAAATAGGGGCATGATTTCCAGTAATATAACCAATCCCACCCATATCGGCCGCAAGCTGATAAACCTCATCCATTCCCAAACAAGCCTCTTTACAATTCTTAAATTCTCTTAAATCTAGAATGCGAAAGTCATCCGCTTGTGTTTTCTCGTATTCAGGTTCTTTAAGATCCACCCCTCGAACCCAATAATTTTTGGTTTTAAGATATTTCACCAAATGATGCCCGATAAAGCCACCCGCTCCTGCGACCAATGCTTTTTTCAATACTATACCCTCCTATTTATTTGCCATTTCTTGAAATAAAATATTTTCCAATCACCAAAACGTCCATTTTTGTTCTTAAAAGGCAATTAATCGCCTCACTTGGCTGACATACAATGGGCTCATTCTCATTGAATGAAGTGTTGAGTATGATGGGAACACCCGTCAAAGATTCAAAACTTTTGATGAGACTCCAATAAAGAGAATTATCTTCCTTCCTAACGGTCTGAAGCCTCCCTGTCCCATCCACATGAGTGACGGCCGGAATCAAGCCTCTTTTCTCTTGTTTCACTGGATAAACTTTTAACATAAAGGGATCGGGATAATCATTCTCAAAAAAATCCCCGACCCGCTCAAGCAAAATGGAAGGAGCAAAGGGTCTAAAAGGTTCCCGGCGCTTAATCCGGGCATTCAAAATATCCTTCATTTCGGGCCGCCGAGGATCCGCTAAAATACTCCGATTTCCCAAGGCCCGAGCACCCCATTCCATGGGCCCCTGAAACCAACCCACCACTTTCCCCTCCGAAATAGCCTGGGCTGTTAACCTAATCAATTCCTCTTCAGGTAAATCCGAAATCCGAAATCCGAAATCCGAAATTTCACCACTTTGAATGGCTTTTGAAATATCCTCTTGATTAAACTCCGGCCCCCAATACGAATGATTCATTACAAAATTTCGGGGATTCCCCAAAATTTGATGATGAACGTAATAGGCACTGCCAATGGCAGTTCCAGCATCCCCAGCAGCAGGCTGAATATAAACCTCCTCAAAAGGAGTCCGGTCGAAAATCTTGCCATTGGCGACACTGTTCATCGCACAACCCCCAGCAAGGCATAATTTCTTTAGCCCAGTTCGCTGATAAACATGATTTAATATTGCAAAATAAATTTCCTCAAATACAAATTGTAAAGAAGCTGCAATATCTTGGTGATGAGGGGTTAACTCCTCCCCATTTTTCAGAGCGGAACCCAAAAGTTCTTCCCATTTTTGAGAGTACATCGTTCCAATGACAGGTTCTCCTCCCTCCCAACTCATCGCAACCCCTTCATTGTGATGCCTAAAAAAATTCAAGTCCAATTGAAGGCCTTTTGATACATCCCAGCGAATCATCTTACGAAACCCTTCTATATATATGGGCTTTCCATAGGAAGCCAATCCCATCACCTTATATTCATCCCCATAATGAGGGAACCCTAAAAATTGAGTCCCAGCCGTGTAAAAGAAGCCTAAAGAATGCGGGAAATTCACGCATCCTAAAACCTTCATTTTATTCCCCTGCCCCTTAGCCCACATGGTACTGACATAATCTCCGAGGGCATCAATTGAAATAACAGCAGCTTCCTCAAAAGGAGAGACAAAAAAACTACTTCCCATATGAGAGCGATGATGTTCCACGGGATGCAATTTTGATTTCATCTGGTAACGAGGAAGATCAAATTCAAGGCTCAAAACCTCTCGTAAATTTCTGACCTTAGAAAAATTTTTCGCCCGATTTTTGAGAAAAGAAGATTTCAAACGATGAGAAAGTAAAAATTTTATTTTTTTAAAAAAATTCGCTTTGGGGTCTCTTGAAATCGAAATGTGATCCACTTGAGCTAAAGATACACCCGCTTCTTTAAGACACGATTGAATGGCTTGTGTTGGAAACCCCGCCCAATGTTTTACACGACGAAAACGCTCTTCTTCCACAGCAGAGATTAACAAGCCATCAAGTAAAATTGCGGCTGAAGCGTCCGCATGATAAGCATTAATTCCTAAAATGAGCATAAGAAAAATAGAGGTTGAATTTAAATTGAAAATTTAAAAATAAAGAGTTTTTTATAAAACGTTTTAACATTATAATTTTTTATTGATTTATTCAAGTAACTTATAATAAGATGATTGCAATGTTTATTGCTCAATAATCTTTCTTGACAGTCAATTCTAATTTTGGTTAATCTTTTAGACAATTCTGGGTTTTTTTATTTCGTGCTTCTTTTCAGCTTTTTAAAAAGTTGTTTTGTCTCTCAACCAACAAACAGGGGGAAAATCTACATGAGATTTAAAATATTTCTTTTCGCTTTCATCATCACTCTTGTAACGTTTGGAATTCTCTCACCCGTTTCACAGTTCGTATCCTCAAGTGAAGCAGCCCCACCGGTAGCCACGGGCGGTCAAGAAGCTCCCGTTATTCAATATTTTTCAGGTGAGATTATTATTTATTATAAAGATGGAACAACGATTACTCTTCATACCGGGGATCAAGCCCCAGCCCTACAACCTGGAACTGTCATTTATGTCAAAGAGGGTGCACTCGCTCTCAATGTTAATAACGATGTAGCAAATTTCAAAACGGGTGAGACTGTTCGAATCACCCAGAACGAAAATGGAAACTGGGTCGCTATCAGCTCAAATACTCAGTCCTCAGGGGCTTCTAATACAAGCTTGGCAACTCCAGATAATGCGGATAGCGAGTCTGAGATCGTAACTGAAGAAGAAGAAACGCCTGAAACAGAAGCACCGACAGAAGTCAGTCCAAGCTAAATTTTGAGCATATTTTTGGCTGTGAATCACAAACATCACTTTAAAAACAGGGGGAAAATAAAATGAAGAAATGGAAGATTTATTTGTTTCTTTTAGGAATGAGCTTTTTACTTGGTTCTATGGGAGTTCAGGCTGAAGTCTCATTTGCCAAAGCACCTGGAAAAGATAAAATGAAGGAAACCCTTCACTGGTTTCATCCGCGCCTAGATTTTTCTACGCAATATGACGACAACATTTTCCTGGAACCCGCTAACGAACAAGATGGCTTCATTTTCACCACAAGTCCAGGTTTGTCCATCTTTGTTCCATTTGATGGAGATCGTCATCTTTTCTCTCTAGACTATCAGGTTGATTTTCTTAATTTTTCTGAATTTGGAAGTCAGGACTTTGTTGCCCAAAGCGTTCGAGGAACTCTGGACTTTAACTTTCCTAAATTCTACGTCATTAACTCTGATATGTTTAGAAGAACCTCTTTACGATCTGATACAGAGTTTACGGAGAGAGTCGACCGAAACGAAAACACCTATAACTTTGCAATCGGAACAAAGGATTGGAATCGGTTTTCCTTTGAAACGGGCTACAATCTATTTTTCACTTTTTATGATGACGATTCACTCGATTCAATTGACCGATATGAGCATGTTGTCCGTGCTACGGGTTATTATCGTCTCTTTACTAAGACAAAAGCTCTTTTGGAATATTCTCATGGCTTCCTCATATATCCTGACGATACGAATAATCGTGACGGAGACTATGACCAAATCAGTGCTGGCTTAACAGGAGAACTTTTTACAAGGATGGTTGGGACAGCCAAGGCCGGTTATCAAAATCGTGACTATGACAATGGTCAGGATTTATCCAATTTAGTGGTGGATTTATCTGTCACTGAATATTTCAGTCCAGAAACTTCCCTGACGGTCGCGTATACGCGAACAGCCATTGAATCGGTGTTTGTAACGAATGATTTTTATTTCACAGATTATGTATCCGCCACTTTGGACCAGAAGCTTTTTTGGAATTTGAATGGGGTTCTCGGATTTTCTTATCAAACCAATGATTATGACGAAACCGTCACTGTTGATTCTGTTACCGGAGCCAGAAACGATGATCTTTATGGTGTCAAAGCAGGGGTTACCTATCCTTTCCGTGAATGGCTTACCACAGGAGTCGAATACAACTATTATGATCGAAGTTCCAATTTCGATGATTTTGACTATAATGACAACAGAGTCATGTGGAAGGTATCTGCTAAGTACTAAAATTCTTTCTAACTTGATGCTGGGAAAGGGATGGTTAAAAAATGCTTCGAACGCAACGAGTAGGTTTCTTTCTCTTTATTTTTTTTCTTTTCCTTTTTAAACCATCCTTTTCTCAAGCCACCAATGATTATCTGGTCGGAATCGACGATGTCTTGGAGGTCTCCGTGTATGATGAACCCGATCTGTCTCTTACAGCTCGAGTGAGCCAAAGTGGTCGAATCGACTACCCTTTACTAGGAAATGTTAAAGTCAAAGGGCTAAATGTCTCGCAAGTGCAACGACTCTTAAAAGAGCAACTTGAGAAGGACTATCTCATCAATCCTATCGTAACCGTTTCTGTAAAAGAATTCGGCAGTATCTACCTTCTAGGCGAAGTTCAGAAACCGGGCCCTTACAAGCTCTCTACAAAGACAACCCTTATGCAAGCTATTTACATGGCTGGGGGAACGACCTCACTTGCCGACCGGAGCAAAATTTCAATCGTTCGAGTTGAGGGAGAAGAAAAGAAAATTTTTCATGTGGACCTTACTGAAGTATCCGATGAAACACTTTCTGGCGAAAATTTCAAAGAAAAAGATATAGACCTTCTCCCTAATGATATTGTTAAAATCCCCACAACTCGACTTGGAAAGATCAACATTCTAGGAGAAGTCAGCCGACCCGGTCAATATGATTTTATGAACGGTTTGACTGTTGTGGACGCCATCACTCTTGCCGGCGGCTTCTCAAAAGTTGCTTCACCCAATGGGACCCGAGTCATCAGAACTGAAGGGGGTGTTAAAAAAGTCATCAAAGTCCCTGTTCAAAAAATTCTAAAAAGCGGCGATAAAAAGAAGGATGTCCAACTTAAGCCGGGCGATATTATAACCATTCCTGAAAGTTTTTTATAAAAAACTTAATCTCAACTTTGGAGAACCATGCCATCTCATTCCGATCGTGTCATCCCTGGATCATTTTCCTTCAAAAATGAAATAGCGCAAACGAGTAAGCATCTTTCAGATTATCTAAGAATTTTTTGGAAAAGGAAGTGGCTCGTTTCTTTCGTTATTGTTGCCGTTCTTTCCATCGTTGCTATAAAAATTTACTCTGCCAAACCCCTTTATGAGGCCAACTGCAAAATTTTGATTGAAAAAGAGCAGAAAAGGGTCATGCCTGTTGATGAAGTGTATCAAGTAAATTGGGAAGGGGTTTATCTCTCCACTCAATATAAAATTATGACCTCAAAGAAATTTGCAACTTTGGTTTATGATAAACTCCATTTAAAAGATATGATGTCGATTGATGCATTTATCCTTTCCTATCGAATTGAGCCCGTGCGGGATACCAGTATGTCCAGTATCATTGTTAAAGATACGGATCCTGAAAGAGCTTCTCTCATTGCAAATACGATCGCCAGCGTTTTCATTGAACAAAATTTAGAGCGAAAATTAGAGGCTGTGCGATATGCAGTGAAGTGGCTCTCTGGGAAGCTGAAAGGAATGCAGAATAAGATTAACAAGGCTGAAAAAAATCTTGCGAGCTATGTAAAAGAAAACAATATCATCAGCCTCCCTAAAACTGATCTATCGGAAGATCAATCGGTTTCGTTTAGTTACTATTCAAAAGAAAAGGTGAATCTGGAAGAAGAACTTTCTAAACTCGAGAAACGTTACAAAGAAAAACATCCAAAAATTATTCGGGTTAAGCAAGAACTGGCTGCCATTTCTGAAAAGTTGAATCAAGAAATTGTTCAAATTACCGACCTTCGTCAAAAACAGATTCAGTATAGAGTTCTCAAAAGAGAGGTAGATGTTAATCAAGAACTTTTTAATACCCTCCTTAATCGCATCAAAGAAACAAATTTATTAGAAGGTTTGAAAACAAATAATATATCTATCGTTGATCCGGCTGAGCCACCTTCATCTCCTGCCTGGCCGATCAAGACTAGAATCTTTCTTAAAGCTTTCTTTTTATCTCTTCTTTTGAGCTCTGGACTTGTATCTCTCTTAGAATATTTTGACAATACTTTCAAAAATGATGAAGATGTAGAGAAAACATGTGGATTTCCTGTTCTCGGCCATATTCCCCTTGCTTCTGTGATCAAGAAACGAATGAACTCTCGTGATGTAGCCCTTGCATCTTTTTATTTCCCAAATTCCAATTTTGCAGAATCCTACCGCTATGTTCGAACGGCCATCTCTCTTTCTGCAGTTGATAAGCAGTACCCTGTTCTTCTGGTCACAAGTACTTATCCTAAGGAAGGAAAAACCACTGAAGCGATGAATCTTGGCATAACCATGGCTTCTACAGGTGAGAAGGTTCTTCTGATTGATGCTGACATGAGAAGGCCTTCTTTTCAACATGTTATTCCATACAAAGTTCCGAAAACTGGCTTAAGCAGCTACTTGACTGGTAATAGTGCTCCAGAATCTGTTATCTTTGAGACTGAAATTCCTAACCTGTCCATTTTACATTGTGGTACCGTTCCGCCTAACCCCTCGGAGGTTTTAGGTTCTCAGAAAATGCGCTCACTTATAGAGTGGGCAAGAACTCGGTTTCAAAGGATTATCATTGATTCTCCCCCTGTCATGGCTGTTGCCGATGCCCTTGTCCTGTCATCCATGGTTGATGGTGTTATTTACACCATCAAAGCAAATAGAACTTCTAAGAAACCGGCCACGACATGTCTCCAGCGTTTGGTGGAATCACATGCAAAAGTGCTTGGAGTGATCTTAAACCAGATTACCCCCAAAGGCTCTGGTTATTATTACCAATATAATTATAAATATTATTATAACTATCGGGATGCAAATCAAAGTAAGAACGCGCGTAATAAGTCTTTTCAAAATGAGGAGTTGGTATCTCTCCAAGGGAAATAGTCTTCTTGATTTTTTCTCTTTCCTTATCCTTCTCTCCACCCTTGTCCTTTCTCCACTTCCCTTTGGGGCAAAACCTATATGGGGTTGGGGGCCCAGTATCATTTTTGTTTTTGTCGCATCGTCTTTATTCTTTTATAACCAGTTCTCTCAGAGTAGACGACTCCAGTTTCCTCTTTCTCTGAATTTTGGATGGATTCTAATCACTTTATTTACACTGATCTTATTGCAACTCTTGCCACTCCCTATCATCCTCTATAAGTTTCTATCGCCGAATCGCTATCATCTTCTCGTCAGCACTCTTCCTCAGTCTTTATCATGGTATCCTTTAAGCTTTCTTCCTATGAAAACTTACGAATACCTGATTCAACACTCTGGTTATGTTCTCTTTTATGTATGGATCCTCCGTTTATGTACCAAAACAAAAAATGTTCAGTTCCTTGCCCTGCTCATTTCTTTGATGGGATTTTTTGAGGCAGTGTATGGTCTGGTAGAACATCTTTCGGGGAGTCAGTCAATTTTTAGTTACAAGAATTTCTATCCGGAAAGTAGTCATTTAATTAATGTTGCAACAGGAACATTCATCAACCCAAACCACTATGGAAATTACCTGAGCGTATGTTTCTTTATCACGGTCGGTCTTATTGGATTCGAATTCTCAAAAAATGAAGTTCAGGAAGCTGGATGGAAGGAAAGATTTTTTCAATTCACATCTGAAAGGAATTCCAAAATACTTTTTTTGATGGGGATCTCTTCCATCCTCATGCTTGCCATTTTTTTTTCTCGATCCAGAGGCGCCGTTATAAATCTTATTTTAGGATCTATCTGTTTCACTCTTCTTTCCTGTCAGCACACTCGTATCTCGTGGAAACATATCGCACCGGGCGCTTGCATCCTCTTAAGTTCAAGCATGTTCCTTCTCTGGATCGGGAAATGGCCCTTCACAGACAAATGGCTCAATCTAACAAAGAATATCTACTTGGGAGAATCCTTTCGCTTCAAAATCTGGGAAGACGCACTGACTTTATTTTCTAAATTCCCTCTATTTGGGACAGGCGCAGATACATTCGGAGATGTTTACCCCTTATCTCAGTCCATTCCAGATGTCTACATCCAGCATGCCCACAATGATTATGTTCAAGCCCTTACAGAATATGGACTCCTTTGCTTAGTCCCAATGATACTTTGCATCTTTAGAATTCGTACTTATTTAAAAGTCCTAAAAATAAGAAGACGTGATTCCACTGACTATCTTGCCTTTGGAGCTTTTGCGGCATGTTTTTCATTTCTTTTGCACTCAATTTTCGAATTTAATTTCCATATTCCTGCTAACGTTTTTGTGTTCTTAAGTGCCGTTGCCATTTCCACACTCCCCTTAAGATTAGAACCTAAGTCACAAAGAGATATCCCTTGGGGGAAAGGAAGAACCATCCACTTTCCAAGATGGACACAACTTGTTCTCATCTCTTTTTGTATGTATTCCGTTTCCTTCTGCTATCGTATTTCAAAAGCAGGTTGGTATCTTTTCAAAGTTGAACAAGGGCAAGGAAGAGACGATAATGGAAAGACGATAGAGCTCCCCCTCGAAGAGACCCATACCCTTCTTACCCATGCCATGTACTATGATCAAAAGAACACTCAGATTCTCTATCGCAAAGCCCTTCTCATGCAAAAAATCCCTCCTCTTAAACGCAGTTTATCTACGAAAGAATATCTGAATGAACTTTACGACTATCTTATACTCATTCAAAGATTAGAACCGCTAAACTACAATATTCATCTTCAACTTAATCAGCTTTATAAAAAATTCTCCCTCTATTATGAAAAGTTAGGAATGAAAGAGGAGGTTGAGAAATTTAGAAGAGAGGCACTAACAGAATTGAAGGTGGCGAAGAGACTTGCTCCAACCTTATCGAGGATTCAAAATAAAAAATTTTGAGGATGTATTAAAAGAGGGTATAGATAAATGGGGCAAGTGCGCTAGATTGAGAAAGAATAAGCAATAGTCCAAAAAGCAGCAGCATTAATACAATCGGGGTAATCCACCATTTTTTATTGTTTTTCAAAAATTCAAAATACTCAGTCAATATCTTCAATTTTGCCATTTCAATCCTCCCTGATTCTGTTAGCAGGTTTACCAGTCTCCGTTAGCCAGTTTTCCTGTTTCCCTTCGACCTTCCACCCTCCACCTTCGACCTGTTTTTCTAATACATTTTCTCATAGTTTACAGTCTTATCTTTATTGATCCAATAAGAATTTTTCTTTTTATCAAATTCTAAATCCAAAAAATTCTTACCCATCACCCTGGCAATGAGTCCAAGAGGGGTGATGACAAAATAGAAGAGTAAAAGAAGGATCAAACGAGAAACGATGCTGCCCAAGAGAAAGGCGATTCCCATCCATACACGATAGACACCCCGTAGAATTCCTGGATAAAAAGCCCCTGAGATAACAAGAAAAATTCCACTTCCAAAAATAATAGACCTTAAAAATGAGAACGATTTCCTAAAAATGAGCCAACCCGAAAATAGAAAAAGCACCGCTCCCATCGTGATCCCAAATTTTTTGAGAGATTTTTTTGAAGTGTCTAGATTTTTAATTTCTTCTATAACTTCCTTAATCCAGCTCATAGACCTTCTTCCAATCTATATCCTCATGAAAGGGAGGATGATCTTCTTTTCTGACAATAAAATTCTCAAGAACCAGTGTATCCATTTCAGTTCTCATAAAACATCTGTAGGCATCTAGAGGTGATTCCACAATCGGTTCTCCACGAACATTAAAAGAGGTATTGATCAAAACAGGGCATCCTGTTTTTTTATAAAATTGACTCAAGAGACCATGATAGCGAGGATGATCCTCTTTATGAACTGTTTGAACACGAGCCGAATAATCTACATGCGTCACAGCGGGAATTTCTGATCGAATGACATTAAGCTTATCAATCCCCCACCTTTTTTCTTCCTCCTGGGTCATCTGCCGCTGCTTTTCTTTTTTGACATCCGCTACCAAAAGCATGTAAGGACTTTCCCCTTCCAACTCAAACCATTCATTTACTTTCTCAAACAAAACTGAAGGGGCAAAGGGCCTAAAACTTTCTCTCATTTTGATCTTTAAATTCATTCTCTTCTGCATATCAGAAGACCTTGCATCACCCAAAATCGATCGAGCTCCCAAGGACCGAGGCCCAAACTCCATTCTTCCCTGGAACCAACCGATCACTTTTCCTTGGGCCAAATCATCTGAAACTTGATCAAGAAGATCTTTCACTTCATAAAAATGATATGGAATTTGATGCTGATCTAAAAATGTTTTAACGTCTTCAGAGGTATAAGAAGGTCCCAAATAAGAACCTTTTTGAAGGTCCCGGCCATTTTTTTGAACGAGAGACTTATTTAGATAATGATAGTAAGCAATGTACGCAGCGCCCAAAGCCCCGCCTGCATCGCCTGCTGCTGGTTGAATCCAGAGCTCATCAAAAATTCTATTTTTAAGAATTTTACCATTTCCCACACAATTTAAAGAAACACCTCCAGCTAAACATAAATATTTTTCACCCGTTACCTTCTTTACATGACGGGCCATGCGGAGCATAATTTCCTCGGTCACTTCCTGAATGGATCTTGCCAAATCCATTTCCCTCTGAGTGAGGCGACTCTCGGACTTCCGTGCGGGTCCATCAAATAATTCTTCGAACCCTCCGTTGGTCATCGTAAGACCTGCACAATAATTAAAATACTTCATGTTCATTTTGAAGGAACCATCTTCTTTAAGATCGATCAAATGATCATAAATCTTTTGAACATATTTTGGTTCTCCATAAGGGGCAAGACCCATCACTTTATATTCCCCAGAATTTACTTTAAATCCTGTGAAATAGGTAAAAGCCGAATAGAGAAGGCCTAATGAATGAGGAAAATGCAACTCTGAAATGATTTTAATTTTATTATCAGCCCCCACACCAAACGACGAAGTCGCCCACTCCCCCACTCCATCCATGGTTAAAAATGCAGCCCTCTTGAAGGGAGAAGGGAAATAAGCCGAGGCCGCATGAGATTCATGATGTTCGGGGAAAAGGACTTTGCCTTTGTACGCAATCTCTTTTTCAATCAAATCTGGAATCCAAAGCTTTTGCTTTAGCCAAAGGGGAATCGCTTTAATAAAAGAGGGCAAACCCTTCGGAACAAAAGCAAGATGGGTTTCTAATATGCGATTAAATTTGATGAAGGGTTTATCGTAAAACGCAACATAATCTAATGGGTCAACGGAAATACCCGCCTCTTTCAAACAATAGCGTACAGCATGCGTGGGGAACACCGCATCATGCCTTTTACGCGTGAACCGCTCTTCCTGAGCAGCAGCGACGATTTGGCCATCCCTCAAAAAACAGGCGGCTGAATCATGGTAATATGCGGAAATACCTAAAATATTCACATTAGCTTTTCCCTATCAAGTTCTTCTAAAAACCTTCATACCGTTATGTTTTGATTGATCTCACATAGACACTATCTGCAAGTATCTTAAGAAATGGTATGAAGCGACTGATTCGCTTCAACAACTCCGAGCTAATAATAACAATTTTTTGTTTTTTCAGCATCATGGGTAAATCAGCCTTTTGCACCCCCAGACCCAAAAAACAATCTACAAAAATTTCAGTCTTCCCAATGATTTCACGAAACATCTTTCCTAACGAGGGAATACTCCAGTACCTCACCTCAAAATTGCGGGCCTTTCTGAATCTTCTCTTTGCTTGATGATACAAACATCGTATTCCTAAAAAATTTGGCATTTGAATTAAACTCTCTCCTTTCTTCTTAAGCACTCTAGCAACGCCAGGAAGTAAGAAACTCACATCTTCCTTACTGAAATGCTGCAATACGCTATAAGAAAAGACATGATCAAAAAGAGATGAGGGGAAAGGGAGATACCGGGCATCGGCAACCACATACTTTATCTTTCCAGAAAGATTCAAGGCACGACTCACTCTTTGAGCAGCCATGATCGCCCCCAGAGAAACGTCAATACCGACCACATCATATCCCTTTCGAGCAGCAGAGATAGACCATCGGCCCCAGTTGCAACCAAGGTCTAACAAGGTCTTATCACTCCCCCTGTGAATATATAGATCAGGAATGGGATAGGAGTCTAGACGTCCAATCAGATGCTTATACAGATATCCATTTGTGGCTCCGATGATGTATGCAACCACAGGATCAATTTTGCAATCACCCGAAAGAGCAAGTTGGACAACCCCTTGCTTTTCTTCTTCACTCATCCCTAAAGACTCTAAATAAAGATTTGGCACTTTGTCATTAATAGCTACTTCCCCCCTCGCTCGCCTCAGTGAGCCATTGACCAATTGCATTGTCTGCTTTACATCATCTAAGAGCATGACAGGGACTCCTTCTACAACAGGATAACGATGCCCAACAGGGCATATCAGCATATGGTCCGAAGACCTGAGTCTACCGTAATCTCGCGGGCAAACGAGATAATCTAAATACCATGAATCCAGAGAAAAACTTTGAGAACCCTTTGTCACTTCTTTGATTAAATTTGCCATCTTTTCTTCAAGCCTCTTCTAAAATTTCTCTGAAACCTGCTCTTTGAGAATTTAAGCTCATTGACAATGAGATCCATGACTCGAACTGCTTCACGACCCTCCTTTGTGCAGATATAGGAGAAGACACAGGTAATTGATTGGCTCAATGCTCCTCTCTCGAGGTCATATGTAATCTCCCGGTGTCGAAAAAAAACTCTCCCCCTTCTCCGTAATCACATAACGTTGTTTCGGACTTCGAGGAGATCGTGGGTCTGTCATAGCTAAAAGCCCTTCTTTGAGCAAGGGACGTAGATATTTATTGATAAAACTCTTCCGATCCCTAAATTCCATAAATTCTAGAATTTGTTGAATGGCCCTTGGTTCAGAGCAAAAAATTAGTAATTGATGCTTGGGGGGTACTTGGGGGGTACTTGGGGGGTACTGAAATCACCCTCCTTGTGCCGTACTTTCTCCCCTTCTCTAAAAGGGCTTTTAGCAAAAGTAATTCTGAACCCCATCAGCTCTTCAAACTTCGGTTCAGGCAACCCAACAGTGCGGCATGCCCCAACCATTTTTTGTATCCCACTTCCCCATTGCTCAATTAATCCAGCATAAAAGAATATTTTCGCAATCAGGCGATTCCTCGGAACCGAAGTGTGTCTACCTTTAAGCATAGCCAGGGAAATACCCGTCGGAAGCCCTCCCGGATTCCAAACCATCAACTCTTGATCATAAAGACGCACCTCGGTATGGCCACCACTCAGATAATCCCTGTGACAGACCGCATTGATCAAGGCTTCTCTAAGGGCGTCCAAAGGATATTCCCATATTACATTTCGCTGAGGTTGACCCGTCATTTCGAAACGGGTCTCCAATTTTTCCCTAAAGTAACCGGTGGCTCCCTCAACTTGATCAAATAAAGTTCCTTCGATTTCCCTGTCGTCAACAATCAGCGTTTCATTTCTAAAACGTCCTATTTTTACAATGGCATGAATATAAAACTTCTGCGGATTTTTCCCAAATAAAAGTATGGCCGCCCTTGTTGGTTTACCCACACGAACCAACTCCAGTTTTTCAAGCAGTTCCATAGAAGAGACTTTATCTGGAACAGGACGGCGGCCCATCTCTTTAGCCAGTCGAAAAAAGGCTTTAACCTTTACCATAGAAATATCAGACATGCTGGCTCTGGGCTCTATGATTTCATCCCAAGTGATCCCAACATTTTCCAAAGCTACGCGTGTCAGTTTTTCTAAGTTCATATGACGCGTCGTACTTCCAAACCGCCTATAAGCCTTCCCATGAAACATCATGGGCTTCATCCGACTTTCTAACACTGAGATTCGGACCACAGACTTGCTCTTGACCTTATAAAGGTCTATCGAGGGATGAAGCCCCAACCCTTGAGAAATCTGATTCGCCCAATCTTTCAGAAGCTGTTGACCCACCTGAAGATCCATAATTTGACCCGAATTACTCACTCCAATCAGCAATGTCCCTCCCGCTGTATTGGAAAACGCACAAATCGTCTCCAGGGCTTCACGACCAAAAGACTCTTTGAACTCAACCGCTTCAGACTCACCCTGGCGTATCCACTTTAAAACTTTTCGATCGATTGCCGTCATAAATCCTCCCACCCTTACAGGTGAGCTATCTGTCTTTTCTCACTTCGCAAGAAATCTCGCCATCCCTTCCACGAACTCACACCCTAGACCTCACGATGGGGGGATAAACTTTCGCACACTATGATTACATTTCTTTTGCAGCTTCAAGAAGCCCTTCAGAATTTTCAACCGGAGCCTTTAAACCTTCCACAATGAGATCCATGACCCTCACCGCCTCGCGACCCTCCTGGGCAGAAACAGGCGAAGGGCTGTCATTTAAAATTGCGTCGACAAATTTTCCGATCAAAAGCTCATGCGTTCTCTTAAACCGCCCCATCAGCGTTTTTAAACCTGTTGCGAAAGTACCCCACATAAGCTGTGAAGCCTCGCTCGCTCCCGACAGGGCAATTTCGGATGGTTTAAATGAATTCCTTCGATACTTCACCAAGGTCATAAGCTCTAAATCCAATTTTAAAAGCCCCTCAGTTCCCCATAAATCCACGGTGGCAGCCCATTGGTCCGTTGTGTAAATCGAGGTGATCGAACTTGAAGTCTTTTCACCGATCAGTTCAATTCGATAATCCTCATAAGGTGACCACGGGAATTGAGAGAGCAGTTTCAAGCCCGTTACTTTTACGTCTAATATCTTCGGGATAAAAGCCAATGTTATGTAAACCACATGCGGGCCAGATTCCCCAATCACCCCCCCGGGTAATTTATTGGCCCAATGGTTTTCTTTAGAAGTCATATAATCCGTAGGGGTCGAAAGGAAAATCTTCATTCCCATAAATTGTCCAATAGCCCCCTTACACACCCATTCTCTTGCTTTAAGAAAGGGAGGATAAAAAAGGTCACTATGACCTACACAAATTTTCTTTCTAAACTTTTGAGATGCTTCAATCAATTGATCGCATTCTTGAACATTCATAGCCATGGGTTTCTCAACAAACACATGACAGCCCGCTTGCAAAGCCTCTAGCGCTATTCCAACATGGGTGCGGGGAGGCGTACAAATATCTATCAGATCCGGTTTTTCCTTCGAAAGGAGTTCCGAGAGACTCCCATAGATTTTTTCTATACCAAAAGTCTGGGCCAACTTCTGAGCAGCCTCGCGATTAGGATCTACAAGGCAAAGAGAAGCTATTTTTTTCTTTAACTTTAAGAAAGCGGGGAGGTGTTTCTTTCCCGCAATCAGTCCTGTTCCGACAATGGCTACATTTATTTTTCCCATAAAAGACCTTTCTCCTACACAAAAAAAATTTAAGCAATAAAGGGAAATGTCTATCTCTTAACGCCTGAGACAACCATAAACCAACCAAAGCAAGACGGTATTATCTTTCTAACCCAAGAAGGTAGAAAGAATCGTCTCCCAATCCTGAGATCGTATCTTGTTACAATGGTACGCACCTGCAGCTGATCCAGTCCTTTAAATAAATCTGACGCCTCTTTCCTACTGAATATCTTTGTTCCTGGACTTTCTAAATGCTCTGCAATAATAGAAGCACCTGTTCGAAAGGGTTTACCACGTAAAAGCCCATAATAGAACCACGCCTGTAAGACCAAGAGTGAATAACGATGATAAACCATGGCTAAAATACGCCTTCCTGGTTTACAAACTCGTATTAACTCACGAGCTGCAACATTTGTATTTGGTGTATGGTGAATAACCCCCCAAGAATAAACTAAATCAAACAGGTTATCTTCAAACGCCACCCTTTCAGCATCACCGACCACAATGGTTCCACTAAGCCCATAGATTTTCAACCGTCTCTTCGTAAGATTAACTCCCTTTTCTGTCAAATCGACTGCATGTACTTGAGCCCCGTGTCTTGCAAATTGGAGAAGATCCGTTCCCATCCCACACCCAACCTCCAAAACCTTTTTTCCATTCCACTGATCAAATCTTACAACATCATGCATAAAATCATCACCCGAAAAACGATTTTTCTCAATCGTATCAAAAAACTCACGACTTCCTTCTTCCAAGAAGGTGACATCACCGCTCCCACAAGGCTTCATTTCCCAATACTGCTTGACTTGTTCTTTAAGAGAAGTATTCATAGCCTGCATTCTTTAATAAAAATTGTGAAAGTTAAAGTTTAAATTCTATAGATGAGAAATCCCTTAAAATGTACTCATGGTACCATACATCAAACATGATGAGAGAAAACAATTCATAAGAATAGTCTGCTTTCCCTCGTTTATGGGAAGAGCGCAGTTGTTGAATATATTCCCAATTAAAAATTCCTTCTTTTTTTACAGACGCTTGAGTCATAGAATGGTCGAAATAAGCATCAAGTTTTTTCATCCAAAAAACCAAGGGAGCATTAAAACCCTTTTTCTTTCTTTCTAAAAGTTTTTTAGGAAGAAGATCACGAAAAGCTTTTTTAAGAACGATTTTACCCTCTTTACGATTCATCTTTTGAAAAGAGGGAATCTGAAGACTCATCTCCACCAAGCGATGATCCAGATAAGGCACTCGAACCTCTAAACCGACGGCCATGCTCATTTTATCCGTATACTCTAAAATGTTATCAACCAGAAAGGTTTGAAGATCCACCTCTAACATACGATTTCCAAAATCGGCTGAACTCTCTTGAAAATATTTCCTTAAAATTCTATCTGAAGGAAGAAATTGAGAATGATTCAACAGTTTTTGTTTTTCTCCTTTGTCAAAAAAATAAGCCCAATTCAAAAATTGCCTCACAAAATCTTTGTCAAATCCAGCAAAGAATTCTCGAACCCTTCTTAAATTCATCGTTCGATGCTGATCAGGGAATAAACTTAATAGACTCCCTATCCCTTTAAAGATTGCGGGAGGAAACATTCGCAAGCTCTGTGCAATCAAAGCAGCACGATAACGAGGATAACCCCCAAAAAGCTCATCTCCTCCTGCACCACTTAGAGCTACGGTCACTTCCCGCCGTGTCTCCTTTGAAATAAGGTACATTAAATAAGAGGTAGGATTTCCAAACGGTTGATCAAAAAAATGAACCAGCTCCAAAAGAGAAGAAGGACTAGAAATATCTACTGGAATTTCATGATGTTCTGTCTTAAAAAAATCCGAAACGATTTTCGCTTCTTCCTGTTCGTTATAGAAATCGAGTCCTGCCCCCTTAAAAATAATGGTAAAAGTCTTGACCGGGCGAGTTGAATGTTTAGCCATTAATCCTGTCAAGATGGGAGAATCCACCCCACCGCTCAAGAAGACACCCAAGGGAACATCGCTTACCATTTGCCGATGAACACTATCCTCTAAAAGAGACCGCAATCGGTCTTCCTGATCTTCAAAAGACAGATTTGTCTCATGAGTATGGAAATCTGCTAGATCCCAATAACAATCAAATGCTAACTGATTCGACTTTAGATCCAACACAACGACATGAGCCGGAGGCACTTGATGAATATCCTTAAAAAGCGTATCTGGGCAAGGAACATAAAGATAAGTTAAATAATCATATAGCCCTTGCCAATGAATATCTGGTGAATAAACACCCGACGCCAAGATCGCTTTTATCTCTGAGGCGAAAACAAAATGTCCTTCATGATGATAATAATAAAGCGGCTTAACACCCAAGCGATCCCGCGCGAGAATAAGTCTCTGTTTTTTTCGATCTAAGATTGCAAAGGCAAACATCCCATTGAGATCTTGAACAAAATCCTTTGCCCTTTCCTGATAAAGTCGAAGGAGAACCTCTGTATCGGTCCGTGATTGAAAGCGATGACCCTGCATTTCTAACTGATGACGTAGCTCAACAAAATTATAAATCTCACCATTGTAAACGATCCAGAACTGGCCTGTTTCATCACTCATGGGCTGATGCCCTAAAGGCGAGAGATCAAGGATACTCAGCCGCTGATGACCAAGACCTACTTTTAATTCCGGAAAAAATTCCAGTCCTCGATCGTCAGGGCCGCGATGACGAAGCATATTGGTCATACACTGAAGGGTTTCTTTACCTCCAGAATTTACAATCCCCGTAATTCCACACATCAGATGCGCCTTTTTAATTTTTCTTCATAGATGAGCGCATCGGTATAAAACATATACCAGCACCCGTGCAAAAAATGAAAAATCAACCCTTGAAATCCATCCAAAATCCCGAGCCGAAAAAAATAACGATATAATAAATATAGAATGAGACGCTTATCTTGCGCTCGGTCATCCCGCCCTCGCCTGAAGCTTCTTCACCAGTGAAGACTCATGGTGCTTCTTAGTGTCCAAAAGCACCTTTTTCTCCTCGGACGTAAGATCAGCAAGAAATCGATAACCCTGCGTGCATTTCCGTAAAATCTTTTTTGCATCGAATTTTTGATCCTTGCGCAAAAGCCGCCTTAAGTCATCCCAGTCATAAGCGCCGGATTCGAGCCGCACAAGATAGGTTTCTGGATTGAATTCACCACGAACATGCCAGAACTTTAGCACCACAAGCTTCCGGAGGAGTTCCTTATCAAAGGGTTGTTCGACCAGAAAGGCAAGGTCATAGATATCGCGGGATCTAAGTCTTTGATAGGAAGCGCGGACTTTTTCCGCTTGAAGCTCCAAGAGATCAAGGCATGGAACCGTGGGAGCAGAAAATTCAAGATAGCGGGAATAGCCTACCTTCACTAAGGCTCGCGACACTGGACTCAAGAGCATGGGTTCTCTCAGACTTAAATCAATGTCAAAGACGGACTGGTGGAACGAGTGCGAATAACGGATCATAGCCCCGCAGGAGAGCCCGTTGTCCCTGACATAAAAATCTTTGTGGCCAACGGAGAAGCGGATACCGCGATACTCGCAACTGAAAAGATCCGCCATTTCGAGAATAAGATCATCCAGATTGTCCTTGCCAATACAAGTAAAATCAAGATCCAGGGAAAAGCGCATAATTTTGCCAATGTAAAATTTGCGAAGGCAGGTGCCGCCTTTGAAAATGATTCGATCAAACCATTTTTTCTCCTCCAGAAATTTGAGCGCATAGGTCAGAACAATGTCGCGCTCAGCGATATCGAGCGCCACTTTGTTATCACGAGCATAAAGATTGGCGATATTCCTTGAGATCATCCTCCAACTCTTTGTTTAGTAATTTTTCAAGAGCTTTTCCGGAACATTTTGAATCACCAACCAATCTCCAGAGATCTCGCCGTTAGAGCCGAAACGGGTCGGCGTGGCAAGCGGAATGAGCTGCGCCTTTTCTTTAACCTCGTCCAATAGCTTCTTGCGAATTCCTTTTGGCACGGTGAGCTTTTGAAAATCGATAAGAAAACCAAGCCGCTGGAGAAGAGAAATAGTTCCAAAACGAAGAGCATAATCGACAAGTTTGCAAGAATCAATTTCCCCTTTGGCCCGATCGAATACCGCGAAAATCTCTTCAATGCCGCCTGCATATTGGGGTTTATCCAAGGAATCAAGTAGGGCCTTCTCGAGCTCTGCCATTTGAACCTTCTCCCCCATGACGTTGGCTTCCCTGAAACCAAAAAATTTGGACTTGGGAAGGGTAACAAATTGAATATTGACTCCTTTGAGCGAGATTGTGCGGCGCTGCCTTTTTAGGGCTACAAACAGCGTGGTATAAACCTGAACTGAGAAACCGTAATGGGTATTGGCTGTAGCATAAGAGAAAAAATACGGCTCATCTAGCAGCCCACCCATGACATAAGGGTTCATTTCAGAAACGCGTTTCGGTCCCCCTTCCAAAGGAATCACTTGATAACTTCCGGATTTCAATCTTTCGAACCATCTCTTATCGCAAAGGACACTTGCGATCTTGTAAGCATAATTACGCGATACCTTGAGAATCTGGATAATCTCGTCGAGTTTAACAATGCGTTTTGTATTCCAGGCTAGCTTCATCAACAGCTTGGATTCTTGAGCCGATAGGGTGGTTTTCATATCTAATATTTTATATTTAATTTCTTACTAAATCAGTAATATTATACATAGTAAATATTAGCATTCAAGCGATATCTTTCTGTCTTAGCTTTGCCTCAAAAAGCAGTGCATCCGTATAAAACATATACCAGCACCCGTGCAAAAAATGAAAGATCAACCCTTGAAATCCATCCAAAATCCCGAGCCGAAAAAAATAACGATATAAAAAATAGAAAAAAGCCCTTAAGAAAATAGGTGCCTTCCCATAGAGATGGCCAATGAACCAACGCTTACGTTCAACCTGATTTCCGAAAAGCCTCATTTTATTCCAAGAAGGATCATAGGTCTGATGCGTCTTGAGAAGAAATCGATTTTGACGAATGGCATATCCGAGATGTTTACGCGACCAAGCGGAAAGGTCTTTATAGTCCTCATCCACAAAATCATTTTTCAAATGGTCCCCTCTTCCTTCTAAAAGCACAATATGTTCATTGAGCTCTGCATCTTCACTTCTGGCCTTTCCATGCTTGAACAATCTCAAAATCCAGGTAGGATAATACCCCCCATGCCGAATCCAACGACCTAAAAAAATCATACGCCGTTTGATATATAGTCCACAAATATCTTTTGAAAGATTGGGAAGAGTTTTAAAAATCTCTTCCTTTAGTTCGGGTAGTAAATGTTCATCTGCATCTAACCGTAAAATCCATTCACTTTTGATGGGCAAATGATCTAATGCCCAGTTAAATTGTTCCGCTTGAGTTGTAAAAGCATGTGTAACAACTTGCGCTCCGTATTCAATAGCTATTTCAACCGTTCTATCCGTGCTTCCTGAATCAACGACGAAAATATTCTTCACCAAACCTTTTACACTCTCGAGACATCTTGCTAAATTGACTTCTTCATTGAGGGTCAAGACGATAAGATCGACCTCCAAAGTCTCACTTTTGGGTTTTTCCTGAAAATCGTCACTGACTCTCAAAATAGCGGAGGGAGAAGTCGGAAAAGCATTAGAAAGTTGAACTCCCTCGGATGCATGCTTGAAGAGATGATGATAAAGTTCATTCATTCGACGAGCAACGTAGCCCCAAGAAAACTCTTCCCTCATCCACTGTCTCCCTCGATCTCCCATCGCCCGTAAGGGCATTTCTCTCATCTGTTCAATAGCTTGGGCTAAACTTTCAGGCTGGTTTTTCACCCATAAGCCACAACCTTTCTCTTCTACACGCCTCCAGGGTGTTCCTTGACTCACAATGACGGGAACCCCATGAGCTAAAGACTCTGCTACAACAATACAAAAGTTTTCTGTATAGGATGGAACGACCACCATGTCCGTATTCTCAAACAATTGCCGTTTCTTCTCTTTCCCAACAACTTCACCGATCATCTCAACTTGCGTTCCCAAACCCAGCGCTTCTTTTTGGAAAGCAAGATTCTTGAAATAACCGGGATTGCCTCCGCCACCTAGGATTAGCTTCCATGGGATCTTCAAGCGATCCTTCAATAACTTGCAAGTAAGGAATAGATTTTCAATCCCTTTTTTAGCATCCAGTCGGCCCAGGTAAAGAAGGCGAAGAACTTGACTTTCTTCATGAGTGATCTGAGATGGAATTTCTACGCCATGAGGCATAACAACAGCTTCCAAGGCAGGAAATGCTTTAAGACTTTCTTCTCTCTCTTGCTCAGAGGTAACATGGAGAACCAACTGTTTTGGAAGCGTGTATTTACAAATACTTTCCCAAATAGACTTCAGCCTCAAACGTGTAGATCCTTCCCAACGCTGTAAAGCGCCCAAAGGGGACCATAAAATGGGTTTATCCATGATCTTGCAGGCCATCATACACGGAAGAGTTGGGAAAGAATAAACCTCTGTCAAATGGACAACGTTTGCCCAACGAACCAAATTCAAGAGACGTGAGGGAAGACCTGGAGCAACCGTTTCTCCCCACACTTTCTTAGAAAAATAAACTGGATATTCAAGAGTTCCTCTACTTAAAGCTCGTCTTTCAACCTCTAATGCATCTGTCGTTAGAACGCGTATCTCAGCTCCATAAGGGAGAAGGGAATTACACAATTCATAAACGACAGAACCCCCATGATAAATGGAGGGATAAAAGGCAGGGACCACATGAAGAATACGCATCAGAGATTAATTCCCGTTTTTGTTGATTTCAAAATACACATGGCTCATTTTTTTCGCTTGCTGATCCCAAGAGAATTCCTCTTGCATCCATTGCCTGCCACGACTTCCCATTTGACGCAGTGGCATTTTACTGATTTTTTCAATGGCCTGGGCCAAACTTTCAGGATGATTCTCTACCCACAAACCACAATCCTTTTCCTCCACGCGTTTCCAAGGCGTCCCTCGACTGACAATGACGGGGATTCCATGAGCCAGTGACTCAGCGACCACCACCCCGAAATTCTCTGTGTGGGAAGGAAATATAAAGACGTCCGTATCCTGAAACCATTTTTCTTTTTCATCACCCTCCACTTTTCCCACCATTTCCACCTGATTTCCAAAATTCGATTCCTTGAGCAAGGCCTCTATTTTTCTTACATAAGATGGTTCCCCAAAACCTGCGATCTTCAGTGTCCATTTGAGTGGCTTATTTTGATTTAACAACTGACAAGCCTGAAGAAGATTTTCTAACCCCTTTTTGGGATCAAGACGACTTAAATAAAGTAAACGCAATGTCCCATTTCCATTCGTATGCTTTACTTCTGCGGGAATATCCACACCATTGGGAACAATACGGGTGGGGATCTTTTTGAAACAGGTTTCACTGGCCTTTGCCTCCTCTTCAGAAGTGACATGCAAAAATGTCCTTTGAGGCATTACATGACGGCAAATCCATTCCCAGATACGCTTCACAAGGAGACGCCTCGATCCATCCCAACGCTCCAGAGAACCTCGAGGAGACCATACAATAGGCTTGGATAATAAACGACACATTAAAAGTGTCGGAATTGTGGGAAACGAATAAACAGCCGTTAAATGAACCACGTCGGCCCACCGGACCATCTTAAGCAAATAGCCCAAAAGGCCAGGGGCAACACTCACAAAAAACCGTCTTCGAAAAAAATAAATCGGATAACCCAAAGGGGCATACAAAGGAAACTCTCGAATCTGAAGATGATCTCGTCCACACATGTCTGTCGTAAGCACCTTTAGCTCTATACCTGATTTGACCAAGGCATTGCACAAATGATATAAAGAATAAATGGGGCCACCATGATAGAAAGCAGGATAAAAAGATGGGACAACATGAAGAATTCGCATTCAGCTTTCCCGTTTGACAAATTCCCAGCGCCCCCTCACATCATAAACCGTCGGACATCTTTCAGTCTCAGAAACAGTTTTTTCTTTCTCAGCGATCACATAAATCGTTTTCTTGAATTTGTCTTGAAAATACTGCCACGGCAAAGCTCCCAACCAACCGTATACTTTGGAAGGGCCCTGACGCTTGATAACATCGCAATATCCTGTTTCCAGAATCTTAAAACCACACAGTTCAATCAAATCCACCAGTCCATCTTGGGTAAACACGTACTGATGTCTTTCATAAATATTGCAGCGATAGTTAGGAGTAACAGTTTTTCTTCGAAGCGGATTGGAGAACTGTGCGCCATTGGGTGTTGTCACAATCAGTTTTCCTGAAACGGGCAACCAACGATTGAAATTAAGAAACATGATGTGGGGTGAACGTACCAAATGCTCCACAATTTCACAAGCCAGAATAGTGTCTGGTTTTTCCTGAATGTCAAAAATCGTTCGCTCTACATTGGCAGAATAATTGTTAAATCTAGCCTCATTTCCTGATTCTGTTCGAAGATGATACGGATGCACATGGACACCAATGTCATCGGGCCAATCGGTCATTTCCTCAGCTGATACAGTAGCGCAAATTTCAAAGCCTGGCGTATCAATCATTTGGGCCGTCATCCCCCATGGATGAGCACCCACTTCTAAAATTTTAGAAGCACCCATCATCTTTAACTTTTCCAAAGTCCAATGAAAACGTTCACAATGATAATCGTGATAACCAGAAATGGAAAAGGGTTCGCCATTCACCCAAATTTTCTTTTCTTCCATGGATTCCTCTATCCTTTTAAAAAACCTACCTCAACCTTTTCATGTTTATTTTCTAAACGCTGCCCAACCTCTACAGGATTTTCTAAAAAGCATTTGATTCGAGATTTCATACTTGCAGAAAAAACATGTCCATGATTTTTGAGAACCTCGAGATGCAAACCCTTTCGATTCACCTTCTCCAAAACCAGACGACGCGTACGATCTAAACAGCCTGCATCGCGATCTCCATGAATGATGAGCAAAGGATGTTTCTGAAGAATAACTTTCTCAACGATATTTTCAAGATCAAAATAATGCAGGCTGTTCAGGGGATAGAAAAAATAACCATGTAATCTCGTTTTGCCTTCCTCTAAAAGATCTTTGATGGCTGCACAGGAACCCGCTGAAACTACCTTGGTAATGCTAGGCTCTAATAAAGGAGCAAGATATGAAAAACATCCCCCCATACTCCAACCGATCACATGTACATCCAACAAACCTACATAACGACGCAAATGTGACAAAGCGAATTGAAGCTCCGCTACAAATTCCCGCCACAAGGATGTTCCTAAGTTTGGCAAAATACGGCTGTATTCTCGCTCTGCAGAATACACAGATTTAAGTTTTAAATAAAGCCCTTTTTCTAAACGAGGTCCTTGAAGAGGCCAATCCCAACAAGCAAGCCCCATTTGGAGAGATTGTGCAATCCCGCTTATATTCTGAAAATGATCCTCTCGCTCCAAGACATCCGCTGCATCCATCCGATATCCTGGCAAAAAAACAATCAACGCCCGGTCTCGAGAGTCCAGTTTAACACGCAAACACCCTTTTGAAAAAAGGCTATTCGAATATAACAAGCGTCCCTCCCCTGAAGAAGAATCTTGATGCCAATCCTTTTCAATTTTTATCTTCCCAATCGCCCTATAGTCTTTAAGATATTGGTCAAATCCACCCCGGTTCTTTTCTTTCATGCAATGATCTGAAAACTGTTGAAGAAATTTAAAGATAGATTCGTTGTGAAGAACTCGAGAGATTTGCCGTGTTTCTTGAAAGACCTCCCAGACTTTTTTGAATTTTTCAATTACTTGAGGCACATCAAGCCCTCCTTACCTGCCAATGTTTTCAGCAAACTTTTTGCCTGAAGAATCTCCACACAATCTACATCTACACCTTTATAATCTTTTCCCAGCTCTTTCATGAAATAACGTTTCACTTCGTTCAAATCAAGAATGCGATCAGCGACAAGATGAATTCGAATTCGACAAGAATTTAATTGCTCAAACTGAATCGAAAAAATATGGGGATAAGCCTTTAGAATGTGAACAACCAAAATCCCACTCAATTCCAGATAAGATCTTTGAATCGTTCCAATCTTGAGAGCTTCAGACTTGCGTCCTTGAATAGAAGATATTTCCAAAACGCTCGATTCATGCATGCGTTTAACTGTTACCACATCATTTGTATCATAGTTGATCAGTGGAAAGAACCGATTGGAGAGGGTCGAAACCAAAAACACTCCATCTTCCCCGATCCTTGCAAGAAAAGAATCCCAAAAAATTTTAATGGCCCATGTTTCACGATAAGAATATCCAATCACCCCTGTCTCTGCCATCCCATACTCAACAACGACCGGAACGGAAAAAACTTTTCTTAATAATGCAACATCGTTCTGTGTGACAGTTTCGGAAGTTACAATCACGGCTTTTAATCTATTTTTTTCTCCCTGATCTAACTGATTTTCCTCTATATACTTCGCAAGCTTGTAAACACATGAAGTATAGCCAAGAATAAAAGCAGGATTGCTGCGACGATAAACCTCATAATATTTTTTGAGAGTATCCACCGTCATATCGTAGGCATTGAGTCGATGTGCATTCAAAAAAAAATCAGATAATTTACGCTTATAATTTTTTAGATGCCCTTTTATCCCGCTTCCAAACAAATGAGAATGCCCCCAAAAAAGGAGAGAAACATCCAAGGGTTGAATCCCCCACCAAGATCTTCCCGTGTAAAGATCTGCATAAGTAAGAAGCGCATCTTGGGGATCTGATGGAAATTTTGTAGGATTCCCCGTGCTCCCCCCTGTGCTGACCCATTTTTTGATTCTTCCCTGTTGAAAAATCCTATCTTGATTTTCTTGAATCACCTTTTTGGTCAAGACAGGGAAACCCTTCAAATCCGAAATTTGATCAATCCGTTCAGGCAAATGATGAAACTCCTTCCACCCCTGATAAAAGGGAAGGGTTCGATAACAATACCCCCAGATTTGGTTGAAACGTTCCATCTGACGCTTCACAATCATGTCAGGATTCGTGATTTCAGGATAACGATTCTTTACCTCTGTTAAATATTTCAAACGATTTTGAAATAATGCTCGTTTTATAACTGAACTCAATCTCATCCATTCCTCTAAGTTAGTGAAACATGTTTTCCCAAACAAGATCAAGAGCCTCTTTAATGCGATTTTGATAATGTCCTGTTGTAAAATTCTCATGAAGTCTCTTGAAGCCATTTTTCCCAAAAGTATCAGCTAGATTGCTATCTTTTAAAAGATGTCTTAAGGATTCTAAAAGTTCATTAGAATCATTAGGATTCTTAATAAGAAACCCCGTCTTGCCATGAATAATAATGTCCTCAGCTCCTTGATCAAAACAGCCCACACAGGCCTTGCCATAATTCATCGCCTCCAGATAAGCCAATCCAAATCCCTCTTGAAGACTTGGCATTACATAAGCGTAACAATGTTGATAAAATTTTCCCAACATCTCTAGTGAAACTTGTCCTGGAAAAAAAACGGATGAAGCAACGTTTTTTGACCTTGCAAGTTGTTTTAAATGTGCCACATCATCACCTGTCCCAGGAAAGACAAGTTTCACATCTGAAAATTCTTCGAGGAGCCTTGGAAGAATGTTCATTAAGAAGCGATGCCCCTTCTGCCCCTCTTCGGATCCTTTTCGAGGTGTGATCATACGTCCCACCAGTAAAAGAAATTTTTGACCCATAGGGTAAATCTTTCCATCTACAGCCTCTAGAGAGATAGAATCGCCCGACGGATGAGGAATCACTTCATTCATGGGAAAATCAGGAGAAAGACCCAAAGGACAGGCTCTTCCTTTAAACCGAGCAATTCTTTGCCGCATTTTAGCAAGGGTATAATCAGAGTTTGTAAAAACCATTGAAGCACAGCGAAAAGACCAAGAGTTCATCATTCTCAGCCGCTTCCAACTTTCAGAACCATGAGCAAAAATGACAGTTTTAATTAAACCGGTAAACGCCAGAGGCAACAAAGGAAGAGCTAAACCTACATGATCAAAGCAAATGACAGAGTTGCAAGAGATTGTCGAAAGCAGGCTTTTCGTAAATGCCCACTTATTTCCATCAAAAGATTTAAACACAACCTCTTCTTTTAAAAAAAGAGGACGGTGACACTCTTTTTCTAAAAGACTCAATACCACAAATCGAAGTCCTTGAGCTTTACAGAATTTAACCAAGGCGTGCAATACATTGAGATTTGCTTTTGCGATACCTCCAGATAAACCCTCGGCACCTGTCATCGCAAAAACCAAGCCTGTATTTTTTTCTCTCTTGGGAAAGACGGAAAACAGAAGTGGCACTCTATGGTTCTAGCCCTTGGGAAAGAGCATGTTTCACTCTTGAACCAACAGAATTCAATCTTAGCAAACGATGAAACCAAGACCCTAAAAAAAGCAATAAAGTTCCGTAGGTTAAAAACACAAGTCCCAATCCTCCCAAGAGATACGCAATCTCACCTTCATAACTGGCAAAAGGCTGAAGATAGGCTGTAATAACAGCTGCACAAGCAAATCGATGTGAAGGAGAAAAAACAAAAAAAAGACGATAGGTCAGACCTATTAACAACCCCCAAAAAAACAGAGGAATAAACATTCCGATTTTACCATAATCAACATAAAATTCTGCCATATAAGTTAACCCAATCGATGTTCCACTTTCCTCACCAGCCACCCAGTAACCGGTATATTTTATTACCAACGATGAATTCGAACCCAAGCCAGGTTTATCAGGAAAGAGAAATCTTGGTTTTAATGCATGCTCAATTGCTCGCCATGTAAGACGACCCTGTTCATGAGAAATTACTTTTGGGACATAATCAAGGACTTGGGTAAAAACATATACTCCGGACATTCGCTCAATCAGAGATAGATAGTCTCCTTGAAAATCAAATTGTAATGTACCTTCTTTGACCAATCCTCCCAAAATACCCATTTTTTCAATAGGTTTTACGTGTTCCACTTCCATGCTTAAAGAGCGTCTCCAACTACCTTTAACCCCTCCACCCTGCCAGATAAGACCCAGGGTACATAAAATAACCGCCGCGCCTACAGCCCCTGTAAGTATTTTTTTATTTCTCATCCTCATGATAGGAGTTTTTAGCCAAGGCTTCCATTCTGAGATAAAAACCAAAAAAAGCATAAAAAACAAAGTACTCCAAGCTGATAATAGGGAGCCGGCAGCCGTTGGAAGAAAGAAGAAACTTGCCGCACCTATCCCATAAATATAGCCCTTTCCTTGAGATGCAATTTCAAGAAATAGCAAAACCAAAAAAACACTTCTAAAAGAAAGCATTTGGTCAAAAAGTTGGGTAAGTCCAAAAAATCTGTACGGATTGATCTCAATGAACCAATTTATCACATATAAGAGAATGATAATCCAAAAGATATACTTAATATTATAAGGTTCACTATTCTCCCTTCTGAGGCTGGATTTTCTTGACAGGGTTCTCATTGCTTTAAAAGCCAATCTGATTCCCACCGTCATAACTAAAAAACCTAGCATAGATAAAAATACTGCGCCTTCTACATCCCCAGGATTACTTGCCAAAAATCTTCCCGTGATCAAATAATAGATATACCCTATCATCACGAATAACCACTGATAACCAATACAAAAAGCGAGTACGGGAGACTCATCTTTCTTCCATAAAGCACCTGAACAAAGAAAAAGCATAAAGAAGGAAAACCCCAGGAGGGGGGACCAGAAAAAAACAGCCATCAGCAAACCAATACACAAGCCCCATAGGACAAAAGGCCGCAGGAGAGGATAATCATTTTCCCTCTGTAGATTTCTTTGACTTGATAATAATAAACTTGAATTCATGAAGAAAGAATAGCCCTTTCTACCAAAAGAGCATTCGAAATAATATCAAATTTTTCCTCAGCATATCTTCGGCCTCCTAACCCCATTTTAATTCTTAGAACAGGATCTTTAATGAGTCGAAGAATAGTTTGAGCTATCTGTGAAGGACTTTTTTTTTCAACTAAGAACCCCGTTTGGCCTTCTTCCACTAACTCTATACTCCCCCCAACCCTCGTAGCAATCACGGGCACCTTGTAAGACATTGCTTCTACAATCACATTGGGAGCTGGATCTTCATGTCGAGAGGGTACTACAACCATATCAATACTTTCATAAACACTCTCAACATCTAACATCCTACCCGTGAAAACAATTGAATGCGTCAATCCTAAAGCTTGCACAGACTCGCGCAATTTTCTCTCAAAATCCTTAAAAAGCGCTGTTGCATCCCCCACAATAACAAAGCGGCAGTTGTTCTGTCGATGTAAAACTTCCGTAGCAGCCTCAATAAAATCTTCTATCCCTTTATTGGGGGATAACTGCCCAAGAAAAGCGACAAGGATGTCGTTTGTCGAAAAACCAAATCTATCTCTGAAATTCATTCTGGAAAATTTTTCGGGACTTTGTAAAACCTTCCCATTATATACAACTTTTATTTTCTCTTCACGAACGCCTATCCCTACAAATCCTCTCTTGACAGCCTCAGAATTGGCTATCACATGACTTGATAGTTTATTCACAAATTGTCCCAACATACGATATGGAAAATTTTTTTTTGGAATATCTCCCATGTAAAATACGATTTTTACCTTCCAAAAAAACTCCAACAAAATAGCGGGTAGAAACGCACTTGTGAAAGAGGATAGGCATAAGAACACAATCGATCGACATTTTTTTCCCAAACATATCCGGATAATTCTATACCAGAGCAAAGGCAAATGAGCGAATGCGACCAATGTCCACAAAGGCTTTGCACGACCTAAATATCCAAAGGGGGCATCAAAAGATTCTTGTTCTTCAGATTTCAGCAAAAGACTGACACTTCCATCCTCCCATTTTGAAACCGCATAAAAGGGTTTAATTCTTGGCATATGCTTAAAAGTAAAAATGGCGCGTCTCTCCTTACCATAGGCATAAGCCCCCAATCCCAGAACCAAAACATTTTCCTTCATCAGACCCGAGGTCCTTTGCAAACAGCGATCATTTGGTAAAACTTCTTCGGGTCATCTCCCTCACCAGAATACGGATTATAAAAATATCTTGAGAAAACTTTCATCAATTTCCAACCGATTTTTGTTTCGTAAAGGCGATACCATCCGACAGGGCAAAAATGATGGATCTTGACCGATTCAAAATAGTTCGTTAATAAAGCATTTAGTTCTGGCGGTTGATATTCTTTCACATGTCGTGAATCCCATTTACGGTCTGGGCGATATTGAGGAGTCGTTAAAAGCAGTGTTCCCTCTGCCTTTAAAACACGTCCCAACTCCTGAAGACAAAGATCTGTATTGTCTAAGTGTTCAATCACATCTGAGAGTAAAATAATGTCAAAAGAACGTTTTCCAAACGGCAATTGATAACAACTTCCACGAAGTACAAAACAATGAGAATGAGACCCCAACTTTTTAGCAGCCAAAGCCGCTCCTTCTTTTTCGAATTCAATACCAATCACTCTAGCAGCAAAGCGACTTGCCTGAGCTAAAAGATAGCCGTCCCCGCAGCCTACATCCAATATGCGATTCAAACCCGAAGGAATTCTTTTTAATATAGCTCCGTACCTGGCTTCCAAAGGAGGATTGTAGTTCTTTGAATTTCGATTGCATTCCCTCCAATGATAGTCCCCCATCATTTCATATTTATTAAAGGGGTTCATAAACTTTCCTCGAAAGACAAATGGTCTCCAAAACTTCTTTAAGAGCCTTTGTTGCGGCATCCATTGAGTAATCTGTTATTTTTTGAAGCAGGGATTTTTGAATAAATTGAGAATCGGTCTGCCACGCTTCTTTAATCTCTAAAATCTTACGAGCCAAAACTTCAATCTGACCTAACGGAAAAGTATACCCCGTTTTTCCTTCTTCAATAAGATCAGGCGCACAACCTACTCGATCACTTACGATTGCAGGAATCCCACAAGCAAAGGCTTCATTAACGACAAGCCCCCACGTCTCACCTCCATCCGAGGGAAGCACAAGCACATTGGCCGCTCGGTAAAAAAATGGCATTTCACTTTGATTTTGAAATCCTGCGAAACGGATCTGGTCCGCACAAGGACTGGCCAACTGCTCAAGTGAATCACGCAAAGGGCCATCTCCCACAAGAAGGGCAAATATGTCACGACCTTCAGGACGAGACATAACGCTAAGGCATGCTCGAATAAAATCCGACGCACGTTTCTTAGAAATCATTTTTCCAACAAAAAGACAAACAAAGGCATTTTCTGGAACTTTAAAGCGTTTTCTAATATCTGCCGTTTTAGCTTCCTTTTCTACTCGAAGAGCCGCTTCTCTAAAATAGGCATTATCCACAAAATGAGGCACAAAAAAGAGTTTTTCTTTAGGAACTCCATAATGCGTGAGATATTCTCGATTTCGCTGACCTACATAAAGATGCGCCGATAAACGAGGGAGAAAAAATCTATAAGGAAAATATTTTGTTACTCTCAGTAACATCGAACGATATTCTCCTAGATGAGAATCCCCTCGCATCAGAACAGGGACACCTTTTTTCCAACATGCTAAAATTGTCTGGATGGAACTCTTCCGATTCCAGCCAAATATCAGAAATGCATCGAACTTTTCTCTTCTTACAATATCAAAAATCTCAGGCGTATCACATCCCGAAAAAGAACGAAGAGTCGGCCGACGAGAGACATTCTTCAGCCAACGATAAGGATATCCTTCAAGAAGAGGGACATCCCAGTCAAACTCAACTCCAAAACCTGCTTGTGCTTGTCCCTTTCCATCCTGTCGATGTGCATAAAAAACCTCAATATCCATCCTCTTGGCGAGATGCCAAAACCAGGGTACATAATACTGAATGGGATGGGAAACCAGAATACCCAGACGGTAATTCATGAGACACGATGAACAAGAGATGACAAAACATCACCCACCAATCGAGCTACTATTTCATTCGCTCCTGGAGTCCAGTGTCCACTGTATTTATAATAAATATCTTTCTCTTCAGACTTTAAAAACCTTGCAATTGAAGGGGTTGTTCCATCAACATATAAAATCCCGGCCGTTTTTAAGGACTCCATTTGACGTTGATAAGAGGCCGTCATATCTCCCGAAAATACAACTACAAATTGGGCATTTGTAGATCGCACCTCCGCTGCTAAGCGTTTCACAAGCCTGTCTAAAAGCCTTTCTTGTAAGAATGTTCGCTCATCTAACAGAGAATTTTTATCGGTATAAAAAAAAGCCTGTACAGCCGGAGCGGGACGGTGGGCCCTCGATAAAGTATAAATCCATCTCACCAGATTTGAATTTTTTACCAGCCAATGCAAAATCCTGGAACGTTTCTGAATAGGTTGAGGATAAAATTTTTGATAAGGAGGTGCTATCTGATTAAAAATTCCATTCTCCCAAAAAGTTTTTTTATCTACTGGAACATTTTTCAATATTAATTCATTTTGATCTGTCCATTCAAAATAAGGCTTCTGCCTCCCGTCATTCACAACACTGGCATTATCCACATAGTCATTCTTATAAATCGTTAAGACAACCACATCCGGTTTATATTTACTTGCCAGAGTCTCCCACACCAGCAAGGACTGATCCGTCCCATAGCCTGGGATTCCAAAATTGAGAATATCCCATTGCCCCTGTTGAACAGCCAAAAGATTAGTCAAACGCTCTTCTTCCCGAACAAAACCCCATGCGAATGAATCACCTAAAAATACAATTCTTAATTTTCCACTTGGCTTTTCAAGAACAAATTCTTTATCCCGAAATCCTAAACTGTTGCTTCTGACAGGAATATTTTCAACATCCACGAGATCCATTTGAGTGGAAATATTTGGTTTCATACGCCAACCTAAATTTTCATCATATTGCATCACTTTGAACATGGTGTCCGTATGACGTCCAATCCATATTCCCGATATTCTAAGAAAAATTTCTGCAGTAACAACAAGGAGAAGAAATATCCCGAATACAGTACAAACCATAAATGTTACTTTCTTAAAAAACATAAATTTCATCCCTTAAGCGATGTTTGCATGTAACCCCACCGATTGCTCCCGATGATATTCAATCACTTTTCCAACAATTCCTCTAATGCCAAGTGAGGGTTCATAACCAATAAGATCTTTTACTTTCGTTATATCAGGAACCCGCCTTGGCATATCTTCAAAACCTTCTTCATAGGCCTTGTCGTAAGGAATATGAATAATAGAAGAAGGACTGTCCGTCATTTGCTTTACGAGATGGGCCAAATCATTGATTGAAATCTCTGCACCATTACCTATGTTAAAAATATCTCCAACGGCTTTGGGCTCATTGACAAGACCCACCATTGCGTTAACCACATCCCCTACATAAGTAAAACTACGGGATTGTGTGCCATCACCATAGACCGTGATGGGTTGGCCTGCAATTGCCTGAGTTACAAAAGTGGGTATCACCATGCCATACCTTCCTGTCTGACGAGGACCTGAAGTATTAAAAAGCCTTAAGATGACAACCGGTAATTTTCTTTCTCTCCAATAAGCGAGAGCTAAGAACTCATCAATCGCCTTGGAACAAGCATAACTCCATCTTCCCTTAAAGGTAGGGCCCATCACCAAATCTTGATCTTCTCTAAAAGGAATACGCGTCGATTTTCCGTAAACTTCCGAAGTGGAGGCTACAATCACTTTCTTTTTCTTTTTATCGGCGTGTTTTAGAACAATTTCCGTCCCCTTAACATTTGTCTCAATCGTTTTAACAGGGCTCTCAACGATGCGCTTGACCCCAACAGCAGCAGCCAAGTGATAAACAACATCACACCGGTCAATGAGCTCTGCCAAGAGAGGTTCATTTTCAACCGTATCAATCACATAGTGAAAACCCGATTTGGACTTAAGATGTTCAATATTTAAAATGGTCCCTGTTGAGAGATCATCAATCACATAAACCTGTTCGCCCCTTGACAAAAGCGCTTCGGACAGATGCGACCCAATAAATCCTGCCCCCCCTGTAATTAAAGAACTTCTTGAAATCATTTAAACCCTCCTTTGTTCCGCTCATAAGAAACTTGTCTCAAATTGTCTTTTAAGCATATGCACTTGATTCCCCTAGTAGTCGCCCGATTCATCGGGCAATCCATGCAAGGGGCACACGGCTGCCCCATAAATGGGTCGACTACAAAATTCTTGCTATCTCAAGAGGAATTAAGTGCATATGCCTATTACCTTTTAACCTGTTCCTAAAACACCTTAACAAGCTTCAGCCACCACCGCAAAGGCACCCCCGGTCCTTAAATTCCTAACATGAGGAAGCATTCGCAACAAGGCTGAAAATCCCAAACACGCCAGTAAAGGAGCTCTTAATCGCCTGCTTCGCAATCGATAAATCTGTGCAGCAAGCGAATGGGATTTTTGTGCATCAGCGCAAATTTTTAAATATACATTTCCCTTCACTTTTCTCCAAGAAGAAGGCTCCACCATGATCTTTTGGACAACAAAACCTGCTTCCTTGAGAGCCATCGTTAAACTTTTAGGCGTCCATTTGCAAACGTGATTGGGCGGCATATCTGCACAACCTGTGATGCGTTCCTGACGAATCATGGCATCCCCGTCTGGAACAGTAACAACCAGTTGCCCCCCTGCACACAAAAGCCGACGACAGTCCACTAACATTTTATGAAATTCGGAAACATGTTCAAGCACCTGAAAGAGAGTGATGACCTCAAAAGCCCCTGTCTTCACTTGCATTGCTTCAGAAAGATCACAAAAAACTTTAATACCTATAGTCTCAAGCCGTGACCGATTTACCTCACTTGCTTCTACGCCATAACATTGCCACTCTTTACTTAAATGGGCCAGGAATTTTCCAAAGCCCGCGCCAATGTCCAGAATCGTCCCTCCTTTCCTCAAGAATAACACTTCATGAAGAGCGACATCATAATCCCATCTCCATGCAGGGTAATCCGCCTCCTCGTAAAGAATACTGTAAAAATCCTCATCTCCTCCTACAAACGGATCAGCAAAGGAAAAACCACAATTTCCACATTGTAAAATCCTACACTCTTTTCCATTCCATAACCTACGAATACTTTTTTCTAAACGTCTATTACGATCCGCATCTCTCAGTGCTGAACAAAAATGCGTTGCCGCTTGTGAAGCAGTATATTGATAGAGAATGGAAAAAGAATGGGTATTACATACGGGACATAACATGTCTGATTTCATTTTCGAGATACAACCTTATCAAAAACGTGAGCCAACCAAGCCGTCATTGAGCGGGTTGTATAAGTTTCGAAAGCATCCCAAAGGACAGGAGGTTGATAGCCTTGAGGAAGAGATAATATTGCTTCCAGATGTTCTCGGATTTTTTCGATTTTTCCTTCCGGGGAATCTTGAGAATTAAACGTAACAACATCCCCTGCCCGCGTTTTTTTCAAAATCAAAACTACACTGCTCTCTTCATGAACCACAGCGAGTAAAGGGCGCCTTGCCAGTATACACTGAAAAACTTTTGAAGCTGTATAATGAGGGCGATTAGAGCCGACTAAAAGCAACGCATGCGAATCCAAAAGCAATTGCAAAGCATCCAAATAAGCAATTCTTTGGGGATGCTCATCAACAATATTCTCCAACTCCATTTCACGTGCCAATGGCACTACCTGATGCATATTTTCTGCATTTGCAGCATAAGTCGTTCCTACAAAATGTAATCGGAGACGTTCAAATACTGAGGGTGATTGATCCTTTCCTATTCTTACAGCGGAAAATAATGCTCGTATCGTTGGATACATATCGGGGACACAAGCACCAATGTAGCTAATATGCAAAAGACCATCTTCACAATTAAAAACTTGATTTTTCCGAGGATTTTTACGCAAATAATCAAAATCACCTGCTTCCCCTCCATAAGGCACTTCAGTCGCATCTGAGTCCTTCAACCACGGGTATCGCGCAATAACAAGATCTGTTGTCCCCTTAGATACACCCACAACGTGACCCACCTTTTTCAAAACGATTGGCTCCAAGAAAAGTGAAAACATATAGGAGATCGTACGCTTTAGACGACGCTGTGATTTAGGCAATTTTTTATAAGCATCATTAACCCAGGGATCAATGTAATCAATAACATACGGAATCCCAAACGATTGATAAATCAATCTTCCCAGAACCGCAGGAAGATAGGGAGGAACAGGAATAAAGAGCAAATCTACCTTCTTTTCCCTGCATAACGCCCTGATGATACGCCAGTGATACCATAAACTTCTGATCCCAATATCTCCGATGCCTACTTTTCTTGTTATTCCTGCTGAAAAAGCAGGAGTACGAATAATCTCTAACCCTTTTGGCAACAAGTTCTCGCTTTCAAAATCTACTGACCATTCATAATACTTTGGATCCACTGTTATAACCGTTGGCCGCCAGCCAAATTCTTGCAAATGCTGTGCAAAAAAACGAATACGCAAAGCTGGGGGGTAACCACTGGGTGTAAAATCGGGCCCAATAATAGCAACACGTTTCATCAACCTGCACCACCTTTACCAACCACAAGATCCAGCAATTTGTGTTTTTCACGGTCCCAGCAAAATTGCTTCCGTGCAGCATCCCATGCCGACTGTTGAGCAAGCTTTAAAGATGCCCGATTCTCTTTCCAAAAACGAAGCTTCCCCGCGAGAACCTTCACATTCCCAGCAAGATAAAGAAAACCTGCAGCGGGGATTTTATTCAAGATCTCTTTTTGCCCGGGCGTATCCGTAGCGGCAATGGCTAAACCTGACAATAGATAACCGAAGATTTTATTGCTTACAGTAGAAGAAGTATTCAAGTTTTGGGGTTGTTCTAGAGCCAATCCAACATCATACTCCCCCATTTTTTTAAACAAATCCTCCTGACTTAGAAGTGGCAAAAACTTTAAGGCCTTTTCTACTCTGTGCTGTCTCGCAAGTCCGGCAAGATGCAAACGATAAGAATCACTCACACGACCCTGCAAGAAAAGTTCAACCCCATTTCCCAAATGCCCGATGGCCTCTACGGCTTCTTCAAGTCCTCTCCCGGGTCCCAGCGTTTGTCCAAACCAATATAACTTGAATTCATGCCTGGGTTTTCGCTCATGAGGAGGCAACAGATCCTTGACTAAATTTAGAGAAAAAACATTATAGAGCACGATAGGCGTTTTAATTCCATAAACATCTACTAACCGTCGCCCGATCGTTTCAGAAGGAACTGAAATATAATCACACCGGTTGAGATACCGACGTTCAATCCACCGGACCATTTCTGAAGGATCTGTTCCTCTTTCTGCTAGCAAGTCTTCGAAATCAAAACCCAATCGAGCATTCCATCGCCGGCATGCTGCTGCAGCCACAGGCAATGCTGCTTGTGTATGAGCAATATACCAGTCCGCTGGTTCTGAAAGAGCCCATTTCTTCAACTTTCTCATCCCTTTTACATAACCTCGAAGAATCACTGCTTCATTTTTAAAACCAAAGTTAAACATCCTTTCAGAAATCTTTTTCGATACACTCGTTATCAGCCAACTGATTTTGGAAGTCCCTCGGCGACGAAGATCAACCGCTTTCGAAATCCATTTCCTATTTGAGGTGAGAAGACGATCATATTCATAAAACTCTTCATCCGTCTGTATCCATAATACGCGCACATCATGACCTGCCTCAAAATAGGAATCTGCCTCCCGAAGAGTTCGAGGTTGAAATGAGACATGATACGGGGTGATGAGACAAATGCGGGCCATTCAAAGAGCAACTTCAGAATTCATTGATTTTTCTTCTTTTTCATTTCAGGCTGCGTTTCTCGAGCAAATAATGAGAGAGGGCTTCAGCAATCAAACGATTTCCTTCGGCATTTAAATGAATGTCATTCTGATAAATCATTTTAGAAGGTCTCCTTTGAGAAACAATCGAAGGATAGAGATCGAGACAGGAAAGATGTTTCATATCATCAATCAAAGCACGTCTAAGAGGATAGATGGCCATTTCAAAGTCAGATCGATCTGGAATGACAACCACCAAAAAATCACCCCCATTTTCCCTGACATACGATCTCAATTCTTCTAGCAAAAGCTTCGTCATCCTCCACTCCAACGACTGAGGATTGATCCGCGGGTCACCAGCCAACCCAAATTTTACCGCCACACGGTAGAGAAAAGGATTACCTCTCATAGCATTTGTGAACTTTTGAAAAGCATAGGAGTATCTCAAAAGCCAATTCTTAAATGTTAATTTCTTCCCTTTCTTCTTCTCTTTTAAAGAGGCATGAACCATTTCTTTTTGTTTGGTCCAATCTGTTTGAGGCACGGGTACATTTGTTAAAGTAAGTTTTCCTTCCTCTCCTACAACAAATTGAGGTTTTGGATAACCATAAACGCGGGACATCGAGTTCTCAAACAAATCATTCCAGTAAAAAGCCACGATCACAAGATCAGGAAGATAGTCAACTCCCAACTTCTGATAGAGCAAAAACTCTTGATCCGTTCCATAACCTGTCATTCCAAGATTTAGAACCTCAACTGAAACCTCATGCTCCTTGAGAAGCTGTTCAAGAACATCGGAAAATCTTTCATCCTGTTCCACGCCTGAACCCCATGTTTGAGAATCGCCAAGAATCAGTATCCTTTTTATTCCCGTTTTCTTTTGAGGACTAAACTCTTTTTCTCTGAAACCTAAGGAGTTCAGAGAAACCCAAACCTTATCATGTTTTCCAATTTGATATCCACTGACAGATGGCTTCCCTTTCCATCCTAAAAGTGGATCGTATTCAAAAAACTGAACCTCCTCTTTTTCCTTAAGTACCGAATGGTTTTCTGAAAAGTCATTTGATTTAAAAGCGTTGATTCGCAAAACAACTTCCAAACCTATGAAGAACAAGATGATCCCGATCCAGATAGAAAAAAAACGATAGATAAAAGACTTCATGATGATCGCAAATGATTTTTCAAATACCGAATACCTTTCAACAAAGGAATGGATAGACAATGAGGGCAAATACTTAACAAAAAGCAATGGAGAAATCCCAATTGAAATGGTTTTAATCTCAAACTTAACAAGATATATTTCCTAGCCTCCTCATTGCGTCCCTGATCCAAAAACCAGCGACAAAAAGCAACGTATTCTCTGACCAACAGTTTGCGTACAAGTTTGTTGTAAGTCTTAGGAGAACCATTTTCTGAAACCTCTTTCACCCAATACTCACGGATTTCAATACTCTCACGATGAAGATATTCACGGCTTCCCGTTAAAGAAAGATTCCCATCGTGACTGCGATATTTATAAAGGGGTTCCTCCACATAATCACAAGGGTATTGATACGCTATTTTCAAAAATAAATCGTATTCTTCAGCAGTTCTAAAATTCTGGAAAGGCCCCACTCGATCATAAACCGCTCGTGGAATCATGGCCCCCACAGGGGGAATAAAACAACTCATTAACAGTTGATCAAATATATTCCCTCTATAAATCTTGTGCTTATGAGAATACCGAAGCAGAATTTCTCCCCTTTCATTGATGGTATACCCATCACTATAAACAAGTCCTAACTTGGAATTGAGATGAAAAAGTTTCAGTTGTTTCTCAAGCTTTTTGGGTACCCATAGATCATCACAATCCAAGAAGGCAAGATATTCGCCCTTTGTTTGGATGATTGCAAGATGACGTGCCTGGCCTAATGGGACATTCACCTCCCCTTTGAAATATCGAAAACGGTCGTTGTAACTTTTTGCAATCTCAGCCGTCCCGTCAGTCGAAGCATTGTCCCAAAAAATAATCTCCCAATCCTTGAAGGTCTGCACATAGACACTTTCAATCGCTTCACGAAGAAAGCGCTCGGCGTTATATGCATTCATGATGACGCTGACCGTAGGTTGTACCATTGTATTTTCTTAGCGGTTCACTAACGCCCAATCGTAGGGAATACGCTTCGAGAAGGGGTCCAAACGTTCCATTTCGGTGGGATCATGGGATTCGGTTGCACAATTGGCTACCACGGCAGGAATAACTCCGATACATTTATATCCATTCCAAACTTTAGGAGGAATTTTGATCAAGGCGTAATTGGATTCCCCTACAAAGAGCTCCATCAACTCGCCACGCGTTGGAGAACCTTCTCGATCATCAAACAAGACCAATTTGATCATTCCAACAATAACGGCATAATTTAAAATCACCCGATGGTGAAAATGCCATCCTTTAATGACTCCAGGATAAGCTGTAGAAAAGTAAATTTCTCCAAATTTTACAAAGTGAGGATCACTCGAACGTAACATATGCATAATTTTTCCGCGTTCATCCGGAATTTGCTTCAAGGGATAAACCCACACGCCTTCGATCATCCACTCACCTCCACCGGAGCTCTTTGTCTAATTGTTGGGTTTCTGATAAATGTCGAATCTGATTCAACCGTGTAAATTTTCTCCCCCGAAAATCCCTCTCTTTAAAACCATGCTCTCGATAAACTTCCAAAAGATGTTGAATGCCTTTGTCGAGATCCCACTGAGGTTTCAACTTTGAAACAGACTCAAAACGGTCAAAATTTACACGGTAACTTCGCGAGTCACGATCCGGCTCTACTGCAAATTCAAGAATAGACCCCTTGATATGGTGAGCCACGGATTCTGCTATTTGCCTTACTTGATAGTTATGAGAATTGAAACCAATGTTAAAAATCTTTTCCTTATGTTTTCCGAGCTCAATGGCCAGAAAAAATTCATAGGCCCTCGCTAAATCTTCAACATGAATGAGGGGCCTCCAGGGACTTCCATCACTTAAAATTTTGATTTTACCCAGTGTAAAACCCCATCCCGTAAGATTATTAACAACCAAATCTACTCTCAACTTTGGAGAATAGCCAAACACGGTTGAACATCTCAAAATAATGGGAGAAAAATGCTCATTCGCTAATGCCAAAAGGGCTTTTTCGGACATGACTTTAGATTGAGCATATGCCGTCAGGGGAGCCATGGAAGTATTCTCGTCGACCGACAACTGGTCTGATTTTCCATAAAGACTGCAAGAGGATGCGTAGAGAAAACGCTGAACCCCCGCCTGCTTTGAGAGTTTTGCAAGATTCTCCGTCGCTCGATAGTTATGATCGAGCGTCAGCTCTGTGGAGAGCTGACCCAGAGGATCATTGGACAAGGCAGCCAAATGGACGACCGCATCGATTCCCTCCAAATCCGTAAGCGTTACATCACGAATATCCTTCCGCAATGCGGGACACGAGTCCAAATGTTTTCCCAGCCAGCAGTCCTCATAAAAATAGGAATCTAACCCGCTTACCTCATATCCCTTTTTCTTCAAATGTGAAACAAGAACAGTACCAATATATCCATCATGCCCAGTCACAAGTACACGCATCATGTCTCCCAAATTTTCCAAGGGGCTGTACCACTCTCCCACAATTTTTCCAAAACTTCAAGATCTCGCAGGGTATCTAGACAATACCAAAACCCTTCATGACCATAGGCCATCAATTGTCCATCACGCACAAGATTCTCTAAGGGATCTTGTTCTAAAATCGTCTGATCTCCATGAAGATATTTGAAGACTTCAGGCTCAAATACAAAAAAACCCCCATTAATCCATCCAAGGCTTGTTTGAGGCTTTTCCTTGAAGGAAACAACCTCTGATCCCTTGAGCTGAATCTCACCAAAACGAGCGACAGGATGAACCACTGCCACCGTGGCCAACTTTCCATGAGATCGATGAAAAGCCAACAACTTCCGAATGTCAATATTGGAAACCCCATCTCCATAAGTCATAAAAAAAGTTTCATCTTTTAAATAGGGTTCCAAACGATGTAATCTCCCTCCCGTCAACGAAGCTACACCTGTATCAACCAATGTGACTTTCCAATCTAAGGCGCAAGGCCTCAAAGGTTGTATCTTCCCATCTCCCAAGCAAATCTTAAAATCAGCATCGATAGAACGATAATTGATAAAATATTGTTTGATCATCTCCCCTTTATAACCAAGCGCAAGAACAAAATCATCAAACCCAAAGTGGCTATAGGTTTTCATGATATGCCAAAGAATGGGGTGAGCCCCCACAGTCACCATCGGTTTAGGACGAATCGCCGTTTCCTCACGAAGTCTTGTTCCCATACCTCCACAGAGAATTGCAACGTTCACGATAAAACCTCAACACATTGGAAAGATGAGACGGCCTTAATCACCTGCTGAATTTCCTGATCACTTAAGCAAGAATGAAGCGGTAAGGTAACAATCTCTCGACCCAGCCTATCTGCCATCGGCAACTGTTGATCATTCACCTTGTAGAAAGTATGCCAATGATTCGGAAGATAATGAATCCCTGTTTCAATTTTCTGATCCTGCAAGAACGTTATAAAACGATCTCGACTTTCAGCAGGTACTCGCACAATATACATAAAAGGAGCTGTCACACCATAATCCACCTTAAGTAAACTCAACCATGGAAGATCTCCAAAAGCTGCATCATAACGCAGACAAATCTCTCGACGCCGTGCAATAAATTCATCCAATTTTTTTAATTGTACCATCCCTATTGCTGCATTGATATTAGACAAATGGTAACGATAGCCTTGCATAGGAACATCATAAAACCACTTACGTTCATTGCGATATCGATACTCCGATTCCCGATCTACTCCAAGCAAGCGCATATTACGCAAGCGACTTTCAAGATCATCGTCCGTTGTAGCAATCGCTCCTCCCTCTCCACATGTCATAATCTTCATGGGATCAAAACTGAAGCAAGTGATATCCCCAAAACTTCCAATCTTTTTCTTATGAAAAGTAGAGCCCATGGCATGAGCCGCATCCTCAACGATACGAATACCATAGCGATCCTTCCAAGAAAGTAGGCGATCCATATCGCAGGGCTGACCACAATAGTGCACAGGCATGATTGCTTTGGTTCGAGTCGTTATCTTTCTCTGGGCATCATCTACATCCAAAAGAAGCGTTTCAAGATTGCTCTCACATGAAACAGGCTGAGCACCCGTTGCTGAGACGGCTTGAAATGAAGCAACATAAGTGAGACTTGGAACTAAAACCTCATCTCCAGGCCCAATCCCAAGAGCAACCAAGGAAAGATGCAAGGCACTCGTCCCTGTGTTGACTGCAATTACATTTCTCGCACCCAAATACTGTGCAAGCGCTTCTTCAAATTGCAAAGTAAAATTTCCCATTCCAAGCCAGCCTGCTGAAAAAACCTGATTGACCGCTTGAAGTTCTTCAGCCCCCACTTTTGCCTTTGCAACTTTAATCATCCGTGTGAATCCTTAATTTAAATTCATAATCTTATGATACAATTCCAATCGCTCCACTGCTACTTTTCTCCAGGTCATTCTTTGAACGGTATCGTAGGCATTTCGACGAACTTGCCTAATCAGTTCACGTTGATTGACCAATGATTCTATGAGATCCGCATACACACTTGCTTCATGGCGATGCAAGATAAAGCCATTCTTCCCATTTTCAATGAGCTCGATGGCTGCACCCACCCGCGTTCCAGATAACACAATCACGCCACAGGCCATAGCCTCAACAACCGCTAAACCAAAACTATCCACAACGGATGGAAAGACCATGATGCCACAGCGCATCAGTAACTTCGGCAATTCATTATTATCAAAATAGGGAATAAGGGTGATACGATTTCTGTCCTCTTCAGAAAATTCAGCAAGTATTTCCTTGTCTTTAACTTCTCCGCCTATTCCGGCACAGGTTAAGCGATATCTAGAATTTTTTCTAAAAAGCCTATTCACCAACGGAGGTAATAAATGTACGCCTTTTAATTTTGTCCATCGACCTATAAATATTAAATGAAACATTCTTTGATTGTCATCATTTAAAACCTGTTCCCGATCACACTCAAAAAAACGTTCGTTAACGCCGTGGCATATCACTTTCGTTTTGGCTCTATCGATTCCCAAATAACGCTCTACAAATTTACGCTCTAAGGAATTATGAAACACCACCGCATCAGCCTCTTTTAAGTCTTGCTCAACCTCCCAAAGACGGTACCAACCATGATAAAACTGATACTTCCAACTTGGACTTTCTCCAAAAGAATTGAGAAGTCTTTTCCAAACACGTGAATGGATATGTTCCAACCCATGACTTCTCACAACGCGCTTGACTTTTCGGCCCCTATAAAACCTCATCCATCGACTCGCCACCCAGAAATCGCCTACCGTACTGTCGACCAAGTCAAAAGGGCGTTTCGAATGCTCTTTTAAAAATCTTCTGGCCATAGACCATGGAAAAATGGGCACAAGAAACTTAGGCCACGGCAAAAGATCAAGGATATCCTGAGGAAAACAAAGCGTCACTTCCAACCCTAAGGCTCTCAACTCTTTCGCCAGACGCATATCTGCTCCTCCAGCACCTGAATCAACCACGCGATGATAATGTGAGGGCATAAAAATACGCATATTCATTCATCCATTGCCATCTTCACCGAATGAGATACGCCTATCCACTTTCTTAACCAAGCCCGAAATGCCCTCAATATTTTTAAGCTGTTTCGAGCTAAAGGCAAAGAAAGCCAACTCAAACCATACTTTAAGTATCCTATCTGATAGGGGAAAAATCTAAAACTCCGCAATAAACTTCCTCGAGCCTCTTTCTTTCTCCCTTGCTCCAACAACCAGCTTCCGTATCCAGAATAGGCCCGTGACACTTCTCTCCTAATCCAACATCTTGCCCTCATATCCCCAACTCGACCGAGCCAATATCGCCGAATTTCTATATTTTCCAGATGAAGTTCTTCTCGCATCAATTGTGATAGATTTCCACCATGCCAACGATATTTAAAGAGCGTATCATCCACATAATCAATCTCGTACTGATACGCAACCTTAAGGAATAAATCATACTCTTCGGCTGCCTTAAAAGCACCGAAAGAACCGACCTTCTCAAATACCTCCCTTCTAAGAATTGCACTGACCGGAGGGATAAAACAACGCGCCATAAGTTTTCGAAAAATGTTTCCACGTTCAATAGGATACAGATCAGAATATCGGCTATTGATCTCGCCACTTCCATCAATGATAGTGCCATCGCAATACACCAAGCCTAATTCTGTTCTTTCTCGAAACAGGGCCATCTGCCTCTCAAGTTTTTCTGGCATCCAAAGATCATCGTGATCAATCAACGCAATAAACCTTCCCGAGGAAAGCTCAACCGCTTTGTGACGAGCTTTTCCAAGTCCTTGATTTTGTTGATAATGATAAATGACAGGCCATCCTTGTGAAATATGTCTCTGGATGATCTCCTCTGTACGATCTGTTGATCCATTATTAATCACGACAAGTTCCCAATCTTTATAAGTTTGTGAAAAGACGCTCTGTAGCGTTTCCTCAAGATATTTTTGAGAATTATAACAACAAAGATTAATACTAACGTCGGGAGGCATTTTTTTCTGAAGTTTTCTCAGCAATCGCAAGAATATAGCGACCGCAATCAACATACTGCTTAGCCAATGAGAGCTCTAAATCCATCAGATGAGCCTGTTCTTGAGGAGTTAACTTTGAAGGTTGAGCAATCACGGATAAAGGATCCCCTTCAATTCCTGAAGCAACACCAACCCCGTATAGGCCCTGAATTTGAAAGCCAACGTTTGATAAAAGATGGCGAACGTCCTCAGAGGTTTGCCAACTAAACCACGCCGACCCGTCGCCCCAATGTCCCTCTCGTTGATCACGTACCAATCTCATACCTTGCCGATCTCTTCTACGCACAGAGTAAAGAAGATTAAAATACTGACTCCTGAAAGAAATAAAGAACAAACCTCCTGGACTCAAGACACGGTAAACCTCAGCAATAACCTCTTTATAAGATGGTAAGATAAAAGAAACTTCTGTCATCAATGCAATGTCATAACAATGACGTCGAGCAGATTTTAAGTAAGTGTGGACATCCGACTCGACAAATTCAATATTGTGAATCCCAAGACTCTGAGCGTATTGACGGGCCTTTTGGATGACCGCTGATGTAAAATCAACTCCTATCATCTTACCTTTCACAGCCCATTTAGCCAAAGGAAATGAAAGACGCCCCTGACCACAACCCATATCTAAAAAGCGAGCCGCACCTCCCGAATAACGTCGCTCGCACTCCGGAATAATCCAATGAAGATACTGTTGCAAATAGTAATCCTCATCAGGGGCTGTTATCATATTGTAAACAGTTATTGCCCGCTGTACACCCATTTCATGAAGACTTGCCTTTTCTTCTAAAATACCAGCGACATGACGCAATATTTGAGCCGTCTTAGAAACAACTTTTTGGACTCTTTTCATACGAGCACTTCTTGATAAACCTTTCGAGAAGAGTCTTTAGATTCTAAAAACGCAGAAACCGTTTCTTCATTAAGAGGAGACAGGCATTCTTCTCTCATTCTTTCTGACCATGCATTCAAGCGCTCTTGCTCCTCTTTTGAGAGAGATAATTTCTTGAGCACTTGCTCACGCAATTCCTCTACCGAATATGCAGGTGGATCAAACTCTGAAAACCACTCCAGAGGATTCATATTAAAATCCGTTTCTCGCCCAACGGAAATGACAGGAGTTCCTGTAAGGGCAACCTCAAGGGCAGACGTCGATGCTGAAACGACCGCACATCTAACTTTATCTAACCATTCCTCCATGATGCCTTCTACAAAGACCATATGCCCGGGCAAAGCAAATTCTCTGGACCAAGAAGTAAGACATTCTTTAGAAGTCATCGGATGTGGTTTAAGATAGAATATGATTCCTTCTTTTGCAGAGAAAGCCCTAACCAATTTATGAAGCAATTCATAAGACGCAATATCTTCCAAAGATAGGACAACCAACACCTTCCCATTCACATCAGTCCCATTAACCAAACCCCGAAAGAGATGTAAATATCTCAAAGAAGGACCTACCCGAAGTTTATCTTGAGAGAAACCTTCTGACACCATCAGATTTCGTGTAAATAGAGAGTTGCAAACAATCACATCAGGATAGAACATGGCCCGATCTTCTCCAGATGAGCAAAACAGACAAAGCCAAAGGGGATAAGGTGCAAGATAATGCTGATAACCTACCTGTAACACATGGGGCATAAATTGGCGGAAAGCCAATGATGCAGGTTTTTCAGAAATCATATTTTCAAATGTATCAATAAATATATCGATCTTAATATCTTGAGCACGTAACTTTTTTATAAGGCGATAATGGAGAATAAACTGCGCAGAACTTCGATCAAGACATTGCTCCCGACAGGCCTCTCTAAAAAGGGCCCGCGTATCCATTCCATCAAATATTTTATCTTTGAGAGGCAATGCCACCTGAGAAATAGCAATTCCCATAGCCCAGAGATAATCGCCAAGGGAATAAAAATCTTCAGGAATAATATATTCATTTTTAAATTGCCTAAACCACTGAAACGCATCTTTACGAGATCGTTGAATGTTGGACAAGATCGGCAGATAAGCTACTTCATAACCTTTTTTACAAAGCTCTGTGGGGAGCATTCGAAAATAACGGTCTCGTTTAGAAAGATCAGACACAAAATGCGTTTCATCAACCCATGAACGAATCAAAACGCGGGGACGATCCGTGGACTCCTTCGTACGATCATTCACTTGGCGTGTCTTCCTTGCATCCCTTCTTGCCCTCATACCCTCCCATAAATAATCAAACCACGAAAGCCACATTTGAATACTCCATTTGAGCCAGACCTTGAACCTACCTTCTCGCTTAATAACATAAACTTTATGAACAGCACTTAAAGACCTTTCGAGAGACTGTAAAACCGCTCGGCTCTCCACAACCATCAAGAGTGACTCAGTGGCATGATTTCCATAATCCTCTCCCATCTTCACATAACATATCTTATGATAAAGGGAATCTAACGCTGTATTCTGCTCGGAAACACGCGAGCTTAAAAAGCGCAAGGTGGGATGAGATATTCTCAAACGACCTATCCAATCGAGAAATGGCCTTCTTAATTTCATTGCAATATCTTGGAACACCTTTCCTGAATGAATTCTTTCCAATCCTCTTTGACTGAGCATTTCCTCCCAAAGACACATACGAAAATAATCACGCCCCAGATAAAGCCATTGAGAAGGTAGGTTCCGTTTTTGAATAGACAACGCCTTGAGCCTTTCCAGAGCACGTTCGAGTTTGAATCGAGCAGGGACGAGAAACACGACAGAAGATCTTAAAGGAGATGGCATCAAATTATTTTTTCACCCGGCCAGAAACTCGCCATGCCTCAAAACGATGTTCTTGATTAGCAAAACGATCAGAGCCTAAACTCCTTCTTGTCCCCATATCCGCATCATAATATTTAAAAAAGAGATCATCGCGATAGGAATGCCGATAGCTCGAGGCTAAGTTTTCAAGTTTCTTCCAATGCTTTTCTAAATATTCCTCTGCAGCTCGATAAAAAGGGGTGCCGCGGTTGTCTTCAAATTTAACATCCGATAAACCCATCTTACGCCTCAGCACATTCACAATAAACTCGTTCGTATGAATGAAATCGTATTGTGCATCATCAATCGCCACAACACTTCCATCCCCCAAGAGAAAGTCTACTGCGTTTAACTCCTTGATAATGGTGTTCCAAACATGATCTCCATCGTGAAAGAAGCAATCGATATGGTCGACCATGCCCTTAAGAATGGGAAGTCCTAACTCGTTAGAAACACTATCGTAAGGGATCAAATGCCAGGAGGAACTCATCTCCTTATGGAACATCTGACCCAAAGTTTCTACACAAACTCCTCTGATTTGAGATGCCTTTTCAGGGTTCAAGTCCCATGTATAAACGTGTCCACCATGTTTAAGAGCACTATAGATAAAGACAATCGTACTGGCCCCTACTCCCGTTTCAGCAATCACAAGCTTTCGTCCCTTGAGTTTCGTTTCTTCCGCTAGCGTTTCTGTAATCTTAAACAAGGCTAAAAATTCGCAGTCAGGGATACCGTTTAACCATTTTGGAAGCAATCGCTTAATTGAAATAAGGTATTCTGCCTCATTCTCAATGATTTTTTCCAAAGTCCCCATATAATAGTCATACATAAAACATCTCCTTATTTCTATCTTTGACCCTTCAACAGTTCTTCGTACCAATGACGGGCCGTGTCAAATCCATCCCGTAATATGGCACAGTCGACACGATATGAAATGAATCGAAACCCCGACTCAAAAAGAAATTGCAAATAATTCTTATCCCAAGCAATTGAGCCGGCAACCCTTCTATGGGCCTCAATGAGCTTGACACATTCTTTCACAAGCTTCAGAACTTTAGGATGAGTTAACTCTCCAGGGATACCTACCGCCTGAGAGATATCATAGAGCCCAAGATAAATGAGATCCAGACCCGGCACTTGTGCAATCTCCTCGAGATTCCTAATTCCCTCTTCTCCCTCGACAAGAATTCCTACAAACAACTGATCATTCGCATACCGAAGCTTTGGAGCTAACTCAATATCCGAATAGCCATGGTTACGCGTAAAGGGGGATAGCCCTCGATTACCCTCTGGAAAATATTTAGTTGCCTGAACAATCCTCAAAGCTTCTTGAGCAGTGGACACGTGGGAGACTAAAAGTGCCTTTACCCCAATCTCCAACGCATGAAGAATGGTCAATTCATTTCCTTCTCCAAGGCGGATAATCGGTGTACATCCCGAGGATTCAGTCGCATAGATTTGACTCTCCGCAGTCTCAAAGGACATGGGACCATGCTCCATGTCGATAATCACAAAGTCTAGACCTGCATGGCCAATCGCATTCATGACAGATGGCGAGGCGAGCATAGACCAGGTTCCAAAGACCCGTCCCCCAGCTTTAAGCTTGGTCTTAATTTTGTTTTCTGTCACGATCGCCTGCCAACATTTCTTGTCTTCGACCGGCATAAGAAGGATAAAACTCATCACGCCGCATTGCCCTTTCAGCTTCCTGTCTGTCTGGCTCTGTATCTACGGAAACACTCCGATAAGGGGACTTCGCTGTTCTGACCTTGATCCCATGCTCAACCGCCCGAAGCAATTCAATGGACTCGGCAATTTCGTAAGGGGTCGCAGACATTTCTTGAAAGTCTAGGAGAAACTTTTTCCTGAATGGCATGATGGCAACCTGTTTAAGGCGAGGCCCAATTCTATCCCGTATATTCGATGGAATCGAGCTGCGAGACATGAATAAAATATCTTCCCTCTCGTCCACGACAACCTTCACCTCGTTGGGGTCTAACCACTCCTTCTCATTGGCATCCGCTACCAATGTGAGAATCTGTACCTTGGGGTCGGCGAGGAGGGGAGCAATGGCTAGATCAATCATCCCTGGATGAATCAGAGGTTCATCCCCTTGAACCACAACCACGATGTCGTCATCAGCTAAATTTTGCTTTCTACAAGCCTCTGCCACACGCAGCGCAGGTCTAGAAATCTCCTGATGTGTCATGTATACCTTTCCCCCAAATCCTAGAACAGTCTGGCGAATTGCTTCATCACAGGCAGCGACAAACACATCGTCCACATGTTTCACAAGCAAGCACCGCTTGTAAACATGCTCGATCATGGATATTCCAAGAATTTTCGCCAACGGCTTTCCAGGAAATCGCGAGGAACCCATCCGAACAGGTATGCCAATCACTACTTTCACAGAGTTCCCATTCTTTTTAGACATTCTGCAATTTCCAGTCTTGCCTGACCCAACTGGCCATCTCTGCTAAACCCTCCTCTAATCTCACCGTGGGTTTCCAACCCAAATCCTCTTGAAGCAAAGATGAATCTCCATAGATTCCAAACTGGTCGCGACGTGTTGGATCACCTTGTATGATAGGGTAATTCTCTGAATGTCCAAAAACTTGAATGATCTCTTTCAATAAGTCCGATACATAGGTCTTGCGACCCGTCGAAACATTGTAAACCTTCCCATAAGCTCGCTCATTTCCCACACATCGAACAAAGGCATCCACAATATCTTTGATAAAGACAAAGTCTCGAAAACGCTCTTTCGAGCCGCGTACCAAGATGGGCTCCCCTCGAGCTACATAAGCCATATAAATGCTCACCATACCTTGCTTTAAATTATCCATATCCTGCATCGGTCCATAGACATTAAAAAGACGCAAGCTTGTCGTGTTCACTCCAAAACCCTGATAGATCTGGCAAAGGTATTCGGAGGCAATTTTACCAACCGCATACGGTGAAGGAGGTCGAACGGGACTAGACTCTGTTACAGGAAGCATTGAAGGATCTCCATACACGTTCATCGAGCTGGCAAAGACAAACTGCTTGACCTGATGCTTCAAACACCATTGGAGAAGAAGCAATGTAGAAAAGGCATTGGCCTTAAGATCGAAGACAGGGCGCTCAAACGACAGCTCCTGTCCCACATGAGAAGCCAAATGAAAAACAACATCAACACCCTCTTTTGGAAGCTCTAGAGCTGTGTCCTCATCTGTAAGATCAAGCCACTTGAATACGACTCCGGTAGGAAGATTGCGAATATAACCTGAAGATAGATTATCGACCGCTAGAACAGAGTGTCCGTCCTTTAACAAGCGACGACATAAATGAGAACCGATAAAACCTGCGCCCCCTGTGACAATCACTCTCATCGTGAATCCTTTCGCCGAGATGGTCCAACCACATACTGGCCTTCAAGAGAATCCTCCATACCCGATCTACCCTTCACAAAAAACTGGTTCGTCAATTCTCCCAACCCCTCCACACGTGCCGTGTAGATATCCCCATGCTGGACAAAATGCATCCCCACCGTATCGGGCGGATTCCCTGTCAGAATAACATCCCAAGGCTCAAGGGTGATCCAAGTCGAGAGCCAGGACACAATCTTAGGCCATTGCCAAACCTGTGCACTCGAACGAGCACGCCGAATGACCTCACCATTTTGAATCGCTTCAATCAGGCAGTCAGACGGGTCAAAATCTGTATCGATCCAAGGACCGATCGGACAGAATTGATCCGGACATTTTGATCGAGCGAGATGATGGTCCCGATGATCCACGTTTTCTACGGTCACATCATTTCCAATGGTAAATCCTAAAATTCCTTCTCTCACCTGATTTTCTAAAATATTCTTGAGCGGTTTTTTAATCACGACTGCCAGTTCTGCTTCTCCCCACCAGGGAAGAGCTGGAAACGGGTTTATGACCGCTTCACCAGGACCGCACACACTTGTTGAGGATTTCAAAAAAACAAGAGGTTCGTTCATCATCGACGAATAGCCATCAATCCCTGGAAAATTGATCGCGATGGCTAAAATTTTATTGGGACGACACGGGGCAAGCAACGAAACCAAATCTAAAGTTCCAACTTTTTCCTTCCTTTCTACTTTGACAAGAGGATCTCCTGAAACCCGATAAACGTCAGAGCCTTCTACACATCCATACTCTGGATGACCCTCATTACTTTTGTATCGAACAAGTCTCAAATTTTTACTGTTAAAAAAACTCTTGGATTTTTTTTCATGCAAGTGCTTCTTGAAAAATCTTTTGGGAGGAAGCCTCTTTAGGCTTGACAAATGCAGAGATTGTATCTTCATTGATGGTCGAAAGGCATTCTTTTTTCATCTCTTCGGCCCAAATCTTCAAACGTGTCCGTTCCTCTTCTGAGAAAGATAATTTCTTGAGCACTTGCTTACGCAATTCCTCCACTGAATAAACAGGCGGATCAAATTCCGAAAACCATTCCAGAGGATCCATATTAAAATCTGTTTCACGCCCCACACGAACACACGGTACTGCAGCCAATGCAATTTCAAGAGAAGCGGTCGTAGAGGCAGCAATAACAGCACACGCCGCTCGTGAGAGCCAATCAGAGATTGCCCCTCCTACACAAATCATGTGAGAAGGCAAAGTCTCCATTCCTAGCCCGCATTTCTCATCAGATTTCGTCACGAGAGCGTCGAGTCCGCTTTGGATGCGAGGAAGACGACCGAGGCCATGCGAGGCATACTTTGCAGTATGTTGAGTGTGGCCGACCGAGTCTGCACGGAGAGACGAGGCGGAATCGGCGCTCGCAGTAGAAATGTGATGAGAAATGCGGGCTAACAGAGTGTGGAATCCCTTTTCCGACATCATCGGATGACGTTTCACCCAAAATCGAATCCCCTCGTCTCGTGGGAAAGTGCTGACAAGCTTTAACAAAACTTCCAGGGTCGCCATTCTATCCAAAGATAGAACAACCAGCACGGTATTAGGCTCTGGAGCCTTTTTAGAATCCTTTGAGAAGAAGTGAAGATATCGAAAGGAGGGCCCTACCCGCAATTTACCTGAAGGAAAACCTGCCTTCTGCATCTGAGCAACCATGAATGGAGAATTACAAACAATCACATCTGGATGAGGAGAAATCGTGAGCTCTTTGGGCGTTGTGTATTTTGACATCATGAACGGCTCCATTGCAATATAATGCTCAAACCCTACCGTCATTGTTTTGGGCATCCACTGTCGAAAGGCGATCACTTGAGGCTTTTCATTCAGCATGTTTTCAAACATATCGATAAAGATATCAATGGAGAAACCTTTCTTAGATAATTTCTTGATCAAACGATAATATAAAATGAACTTTACTCCTCCCTTATGGCAAGCCTGGTCACGACAAAATTCTCGAACAAGGGAAGAGATATTTAATCCCTCAAAGGAGTGTTTACCCAAGACCAACCAAGCCTGACGGATGACAACAGAGGCAGCCCAAACGTAATCGAAAATTGAATAAAAATCTTCAGGAATTAAATAGTGTCCTGGGTGGGCATGAAACCATTCGAAGGCACTTCGCAAAGATCTTTGAATTTGCGAGAGCCATGGAATGACGAGCACCTCATAGCCGCGCTTCCTTAGGAGCTCCGCAAGCCCTGAAAAATAACGATCTTGAGGAATATTATTGCTAAAATAGCTTTCGTCAATACACGTATGGATCACAACACGCTTCTGAAAACTTCCGCTTGATGAAGGGAAGCTCTCTCTCTCGCCTGCGTCACGTGCATCTTGTAGAACTTTCCGGGCATTTAAAAGAAACCGTATCCATATCCGGACCCAACGATAAAACCAACGGAATCTCGGAAGGTTTCCCTTTAAGGAACGATGAGGGCAAACACGTTTCCTCAATTCAGGAATATCGGCAAGGGCCCTCAACACAGAATCATGTTCGGCTACGATCAGAATAAGTGAAAAATCACTCTGGGTTTCGTCAAATGCAATGCGTAGATAGCACATCCGATGGAACAATGAATCAATCATGGTATCACGCTCTGCAATCTTGGAACTCCACCAGACAAAAGAATTATTTTTTTCTCCCAATTCGGCAATCCATTCCAAATAAGGTTGTTTCCAGCGTCTCGCAAGCCCTTGAAGTTTGGAGGCATAATTCACACGCTCAAAATTTTCACCTAGCAAGGACTCCCACGCTAGCATCCTCTCGTAATTTCTTCCTAAGTAAATCCACTTCTGTTTCAAGTCCGACGAAGAATGAATGATGCCCAACTTTTCTTTCAACTTTTTGCGTTGAAAATGGTCTAAATCCTCCGCCAAGAACAAATAAATTTTAGATTGCATAGGCCATGATCTCCCGCACAGGTTTTGCAAGTTCAAGTCCCGCAATCGCAGCACGCCCCATTGCTAAAATCCCTTCTTCCGTGCTTCCTCCAATATGAGGAGTCGCAATAAAATTGGGTAGCCGTAACAACTCCGTATCCGTAGGCGGTTCCATTCTAAAAACATCAAAAGCAGCTCCCGCCAAGCGTTCCTCTTTCAACATCATCTTCAGCGCCTCCTCATCTACAAGTCCTCCCCTAGAAGTATTGATAAGAATGGCCGTAGATTTCATAAGAGAAAGTCGCTTTTTATCTAGAATATTTTGCGTCGTTTCAGTCAAAGGAAGATGAAGTGAAACGACATCGGATTGCGTCAAAAGTTTTTCGAGGGAAACATACTGCACTCCAAATTGATGAATAAGATGTGCATCCTCTCGTAAATCATGGCACAAAATCCGGCACTGAAAGGGTTGAAGAAGCTCTATCAAATCCTTTCCCACATAACCACATCCCACAACACCGATGGTACGACCTGTGAGGTATTGTCCTTTCCTCTGCTGCCATTTTCCAGAACGTACCTCTTGATGAAGAAGAGCAAGATGCCTTAACAGAACTAACGTAAAGCCTAGAACGAGTTCCGAAACAGATCTCCGATTAACGCCCGGAGTCCATGAAAGTTCGATTTTGTGTCGCGAAAGCGCCTCAAGATCCAGCCTATCTAATCCCACCCCAAACTTCGAGATCACCTTGAGATCTGGCAAAAAGGAAAGAATCTCTTCTTTCAACACCTCCAGCGCTATAATGGCCTTTACCTGCCCTTTCAAAAAAGACACGAGGGCGTCACCGGAAAGGGAAATTCCCCCATCATTGAAACGCACATGAGAATACTTCTCAGACAGTTCAGCCCTTAAAATCGGATGTTTTGAAAAAGACCGCGAAGTGACCGCAATCGGTGATGGATCTTTCATTGACGCACTCGATGAAAATACTCGGAACAAATGTCGTGAAAACGCTCATCGTTAGATACACCCTTCTTAACGATGCATGCTACGGCATCTGGCAAGATGAGCGTCAAATGAGAATTTGTATTTTTCTTATCTTTCCCCAAGGCATCCAGAAAAGGATTGAATGGAATATCTATATTCTCATACCCTTGATAATTCATTTTTAAAATAGGGTGCACACGATCAAAATGTTCCTGCTTCATATTCCCCAACTGGACAGAGACAAAGTTGGCCATATCCATTCCCATGCTAACAGCAATTCCGTGTGGAATCGCGAAGTCTGTAGCTGATTCAATGGCATGGCCAAAGCTATGTCCATAATTCATAATGTTGCGAATTCCCTGATCAAATTCATCTACTTCAATGATGCGTTGCTTAATCTTTAAAGATTGATAGATGTTTTTTTCCAAAAGGGCACGATCCTTTAAAAGAAAAGGATAATCCGCTGCAATTTGATCAAAGGTGCGGGGACCCTCAATCAGAGAAACCTTAAGCATCTCGCCAATTCCAGATCGTAAATCGCGTTCATCCAGAGAATCAAGGAATCGAAGGCTCACCACAATCTTACGCGGAGGGGTAAAAGTCCCAACAATGTTTTTAATCTTACCGACATTAATAGAGCTCTTAGATCCAATGCAGGAATCAGCCTGAGCCAAAAGTGTTGTAGGGAAAAAATACCAATCGAGGCCCCGCAAGAGAACGGCTGCGAGAAAGCATGTGATATCTTGGATAATACCCCCACCTATGGCAATCAACAAATGTCCGCGCCGAATGTTTTGTCTCACAAGATGTTCAATATAATCACAAAATTGATCCAGTGATTTATTCATCTCCGTTGCGGGTATGAGCAGGATCGAAGGGGATTTTAAAATATGATTTAATTCTTGCGCATACAGACTCGCAACCTTTTCATCCACGATAAAGTGTGTGGAACTTGAAATGAGATCGTTTAAAAATGAAAAGGGATCGTCTTTGAAATGAACCGTATAAGGCCCTCGATGAGACTGGATGGTGATGGGCTCAAACACGTGTAAATCCACCATCGATCACAATATTTTGACCACTGATGTAGGTATTTTCACGACTCACCAACCAGGCGACAAGTTTCGCAACCTCTTCTGGTTTTCCCAATCGTTTCATCGGAACTCGGGATACGATGTCCCTCATCTCACCCTCATCTAAAACTGAGCGCGTAAGCTCTGTATCAATAAAGCCAGGCGAGACGCAATTGGCAAGGATTCCTTCCTGAGCTACCTCAGCCGCAAGGGCCGCCGTCATCCCATCCAGGGCAAACTTGCTGGCAGAATAAGACGCTCGAAACTCCTTGCTGACAATTCCAAAAATAGAGCTCATATTGACAATACGACCCCACTTTTTCTTTCGCATGTAAGGAATAACTGCACGGCATAAAAGAAACGGGGCATGTAAATTGACTGACTGAATCTGATTAAAGTCTGTCCTGTCAATCTTTTCAAAAGAGCTGATTCGATTCATTCCTGCATTGTTGACTAAAATATCGATCGTGAGTTTTGAAATTTCTTTTTCAAAATTTTGAAATGAAATATCGTCAGAAAAATCAACGGCGCGATAGGTACATCCTGACGGAACATCCACATTTAATTTTCTCCCTGTGAAGAAAACGCTTACCCCGGCTGAACATAATTCATCTACAATGGCTCGCCCAATACCACGTGTCCCCCCTGTAACAAGGGCCGTCAAACCTTGGAGAGAATTTTGCACACGAACTCCTCTGAAATGGTATCACTCAATTGATAACGCTCCTTCCATTTAGAATCTGCACAATAAATTCGATAGACCAAATGCATGGTTTTTAAAGCTTCGAGCGACGATCCGTGAATGATCGGTTTATCGTAAAGAATGGCATCTGCAAATTCGAAAATTTCATTTTTCCAGGAATGATCTTGATTGTAGCGCGTCGTCTGTTCACGAGGATCTCCACCATCGTTCTCAGTCGCATAGACCACCGTCATTGTCTCCGCACCGTAACTCTTAGAACCTGACAAAAGACCTGACAAAATAATCGCACCCTGCGAAAGCGTGATTTCCAGACTAAAGCGATGACGCCACTGGGTTGCTGATGAATGAAGAAAAGCAACAATACCATCTTCAGTCCGCATCAAGGCATAGGCATTATCCTCTACATCATGCTTCCAATGGTCATTCGATACAAAACTATAAACATCCTTAAACTCACCTGCAAAAAGGCGCATCATATCAACCATATGAATCCCCTGGTCTAGTAAAATTCCCCCTCCAGCCATGGAACGCTTGGTACGCCAATCTGAGTCGAAGCGGATAATCTTAGACTTCCCATAAACCCCCCTCATGTTCATCACCTTACCCAATTCGCCAGACCGAACAATACCTAAGGCATCATGGACAGAATCGTGATAACGATGATTGAATCCATACTTTAATTTACATTGGGGATGCTGACGTTCACACTGGATCACACGAACAACATCATTTAAATCTCGACCCGGTGGCTTCTCGCAAAAGACATGAAGCCCTCTTTCCAATCCTGCCATCGTGACCTCTGGTGCAACATCATTGGTCATACAAACAAAAAGGGCATCCAAATCCTCCCCCACTAATTGATGATAATTGTTAAAACAACGCACGCCATCTTGAGAAACTCCATCCCCGCTGAAAGTCCGATCACAAACAGCTACCGTTTCTAAATGGGGGTGTTGATCAATAAATTCCCTACGGCGCTTCCCTACAACGCCATAGCCTGCAATTCCAACTTTGAGCTTTCCTTGCTTCATAAAACAGCGGATCCTAGATATCGAGGGAGAAGCAGGTCCTCGGATATGAGTTTTTCAACACGGGCAAGATCTTCAGGCGTATCGACTCCGATAGAAACACCCTCTACAAGAACCATCCTTACAGAATCTCCATATTCGAGGACACGCAACATATCCACCGACTCGATCATTTCTAAAGGAGAAGGAGAAAGTGACACATATTTTGCAAGGTAGCTACGACGAAAGGCAATGAGTCCAAGCTGTTTAAACATCGGAATAGATCGATTCCATTTTTTTCTGGAAGGGATCCGTTCACGGGAAAAATAAAGAGCATTTTGATTTAAGCCCACAACCAACTTCACTACATTGGGGCTACTGAAATCCTCTTCATTGGTAATGGCCGCCATTAAATTGACAACATTCAGTGTTGACTCCTCCTTGAGAGGAGTCATAGCCCGTTCCAGCAACTCAGGCTGCAATAACGGCTCATCCCCTTGAATCATCATGACCCTATCAATCGACTGTCCAGAAAGGGCTTCAATTTTTTCAACAGCTTCCGCCGTTCGTTCGCTTGCACGTTCGTGCTTGTAAGAGGTCATGACACAAGGAGCCCCAATCGATACTGCATAATCCTGAATCGCCTTATCACAGGTCGCAATAAAAACCCCTTCTAAAAGCGAGCAGAGCTTGCTTCGAAAATAAACATGACCAATCATAGGAAGGCCTAGAATTTTTGCTAGGGGTTTTCCAGGAAAGCGTGTGGAAGCCATGCGGGCAGGAATAACACCGATGATTTTCATGATCAGAAAATTCCTAAAGAATTGAAACCCATTCGCGCATTTTTACATGCGTGTAAAAATAATATTTGACATTGATTCTCGTATTAAATGCCTTGATTTAATTCCAAAACCAGCCCCTTCAAGAAATTGCACAAGTCTCTGTCCCTTTGACAAACCCTCGTTTATCTCAACCAACAAGCTTTTAACTTCTGGGTTCGAAAGGGTCTCCTTACCGCCTTCTAAGATTTCTAATTCATGACCGTCCACATCCAATTTAATATAATTGGGAATTGGAAGCAAAAACTCTTGAATAAGATCGTCCAACCTAAATCCCATCAATTTCTGATGCCAAAAAGGGATAAATGGTTTTCCATTTTCATCAACACATTCCCCCAAGCTGTGCAAAGCCCCCCCTGGCTCAATCCCTTCTAGAGAACTATAATTAAATGCCTCTAATCTTGTCTTATTTGAGAGGGCAATTTGCAAGGGCGTAATGCTATCTGAACACTGATTAAGATAAATATTCTTGCAGAGCTGAGAGAAGGATGAAAACCCTGGCTCAAACGAAAAAATCTTTCCATCCCCCCCCATTGACTTCGCTGCAATCAGTGAATACACACCCACATTAGCTCCAATGTCGTAAAAGACCTCTCTTCCTCCTATAAATGTTTCTATCCAATGTACTGTCTCTGGCTCTTTTTTACATGAGTGTAATCGAGTAAAAAATTCATAACCAGATTCAATATCAAGATATATATCCCGTCGGGGGTAATCCATCTTCTGAACAATTTTAAATTTCCCCTTTATCGAAACAGCCGTCCTTGGACTCACCTGACACAGCATCCGAGTCATCCAAGCCCCGGTGTTTTCCACAACCTTTCTATAATGAAAGACGAACTTTTTAAAAATGTTTTTTACGAATTTCCTAAGAAAAGTCATGCGATTTTTAGGTTATTTTCTTCTTCATAAACGCAAGTCCACTCCGACATGTCACATCCAACATTCGAATATCCAAACTATAGGCAAGAAAATGAAAGCCTTCTTTGACACGCCTCTTAAGCTCTTTGGGGTCGGGTTCAATGATATGAATACCTCCCGGTTTTTTCATCTTGGCAGCTACTTGTTTTATTCTTCTAAGAGCCCTTAATACCTTTGGATGAGTAAACTGTCCTGGAACCCCAAGCGAACCGGAAAGATCATAAGGTCCAATCATGTAACCGTTAACCCCAGGAACAGAAAAAATCTCTTCAAGATTTTCAACTGCATCAATATGTTCAATTTGGACAATAACAATTGCCTCATTTTGCAACCACTTTAAATAGTCCTGAAAGCGTGTACCATAGCCCTGTGCACGGGCAAGTCCTACCCCACGTCGCCCCCTAACTGGATAATGTACCGCGCAGACAGCAGCTTCAGCTTGTTCTCTAGAATTGACCATCGGTACAATGACGCCGTGCGCCCCAGCATCCATCACACGCTTAATTTGGTTCGGATCATTCGAAGTCAATCGAACCAAAGGCGTCACACCGCAAAGACCTATCACACGAATCAATTCCTCTGCCTCTCGAATGGTAATCACACTGTGCTCTAAATCCACGGCAAGCCAATCAAACCCTGCTTTTGCCATAATCTCAGCAATTCCAGTATGAGCAAGGGTGATCCAAGAGCCAATAGTAAGCTGGTTTGAAAACAATTTCTGTTTTAAGGATTTTTTTTTGGAACCTATTTTTGTTTTACTCATTTTCTCCCTACATCAATTCAACAAGTTCATTTACGGCCCGCTCTGCGGAGCGCCTATCATCTTTATAAGAACCATATGCGTTAAAAAATTCTCTATCGAGAGGCCGCGGAAGCGCAACCTCAGATTTTCGCAATGCAACTTCTATATCTTTTAGAAATTGTTCCTTAGTTTCAGAAAAAACAACACGTTTTTTTAATTGTTTAACCGCCTTGGGATCAAATTGAATAAAAGGATTTCCCGAAAAGACAATCACTTTTTTATCCGTCAAAAGAGATTGCAAAAGGGTTGTGCTTGGACAGTCGATAATAAATAAGTCCCCTAATTTCAACATTTCTGAAAAGCTAATCGAACGAATGATCACACAATTTGATATCTTTTCTCTTCGAAGCCACTCGTCAACAGGATGATAGACGCGATCTCCTGAATGAAATTTAGCTAGAACGTAAACATCTTGGAATTTGCTACAAACACGTATAACTTCTTGTTGCAAACGCCAGTACCAAATATCAGGGTAAGAATGATGTGTAAAATATCGCGTCTGCCCCATAAGATTTGTATTGACATAAATGACAATTTTTTTGTTTTTTGGCAAGTTTGAAGCGATCTCGCTAAGAACTTTTGAATTTAAATCGGCTTCATTCTTACTTAAAACATCCAGAGAAATCGAACCCACAGGGATAATCTTCGCTCTTCTTTTTTCGCTCGCTCGATATGCTGAGGGAGTAGCCTCTCTCAAAGAATCACGGACACCTTCTCCATAGCAGAAAAAGTAGTTCGCTGCATACAAATCATGATGTTCAATAATAGGGTAGTCCACATATCCATACATTCCTCCGTGCTGATAGCAAACCACAGGGATTTTCAAAAAATGCCCGGCGATAGCGCATGCGATTTGTCCCACTTCAGCATATTGACTGCCCAAAATAACAGCTTTGCTTCCATGAGGAATCTTTTTAGAAATCGTATCGGTCATTGTAAGACATCGAGGTATAACAAAGGTAATAAAGTGTTTAAGACGTGTCTCAACAATCGAAAAGTAATTCTTGTTTCCCACTGTGAAAAAAGACTTGAAATTTTCATCCTTTGATAACCTCTCCCAAAGAAGATGGCAAAGTTGTAGCGTGTCCCTCTGAGGTAAATCTCCTCTAACTCCGCTCAAGAGATCTTTTAAATTTATCACCTTTCCTGTCCCCCGCTTTAACCATAATTCTCCAAGGGGCTTACTATCTGCATAGAGATCTGTCAGAATGAGAGATGGCATTCCATTGAATGAAAAATTCATATCTGATGAGATATTTTCCCATCGTCTTGACAAGCTGGCCAAACCTTTTAACCCCGTGCGAAAAGTCGAACGCAAGCGCCGAAACGGTGCAAGAGCTGTTGAAAACGCAGTATAAGTGCAGTTTAGGTCCTTTAAAAAAAGAGGTAACAAACGCGATGAAAGAGATTCGTCACGGAAAAATAAATTATCTTCGATCCGGTCGGGACGTGTATCAAAAAAAAGAACTCGTGTAGGTTTTAATTCTAACAATGCCCGACAAATTCTAAGTTCGTAATTCAAAACAGCATCGAAGAGAACCTTAAGATAAAAAAAGAAAAAATGTGAAGAAAATGCCTTTCCACATCGATAATCGGAAAGGATTGAACGCTTCAAGGAGCTATCCAAATAATCACAAAACGCCTGCACACGTTCATAGTTACGTAAACCCATTTCAATAAGTTCTGTCTCATCATGAAAGTCATCAATGATGTGATATGCTAAACCAAGCTTTTCAGCAGCATAATCCGCCTCTGGGGTTAAAGCTACGTATGTTGGCTTTAAATAATTTTGAGCACTATACCGTAGGAGAAACTTCAACTGATCCTGCGTCTCAAAAAATGCAACGATAGCCGACATTTACCAACAGGTCCTTCCACCATCTATCGTAAGAAGAGATCCCGTCATATAGCTCGACGCATCTGAAACGAGAAAGACAATGGCTGCCTTATATTCATCTTGGCTCGCCATGTGACCTAACGGAATAAGCTCAGAAAGACGCTTCACGAATCCCTCATCTTGTTGATCATAAACCCCACCGGGGCATAAGGCATTCACGCACACACCTCGATCGGCCCAATAGGTCGCCAAATAACGGGTTAACCCGAGAAGTCCTGATTTGACCACAGAGTAACTCACAGGCTTCACGGGTTGTTCATTTTCAGGGGAGCCGGGCCGACGATAAATTCTTTGATCAGGACCAATCAAAGCAAGATCAGAAGCAATGTTAAGAATAACGCCCTTACCTCTTCTTGCCATTTCAGTTCCAATGATCCGGCTACATAGAAATGCACCTGTAAGCCCTACCGCTATGTCTTGATTCCAAATCTCTAGTGGAAAATTTTCTAACCTAGACCCCTGAAATTTAGAATGATCTTTGGACTCAACTTTTGGATTATTTGCGGCATTATTAACCAAAATATCAATTCGTTTAAATGTACTTATAATTTTTTTGAGCGCACTGGAAATCTGCATTTCTTGAGAAATATCGACGGCTAAACCCATTGCTGGGACATGGTATTTTTTTTCTAATTCTTTTGCGCAAGCTTTTGTCTTCTCTAGATCCAAATCGAAAAGAACAGGCACCCCACCCATTTCTGCGATGGCCTCGGCATGTTTAAACCCAAGCAAACCCGTGCCGCCCGTAATCACAGCAACACGACTTGTTAAATCAAAAGCCTGTTTCACAGATTTCATTTCAAATAACCCGCGTTTGTCCACCGTCTACAACCAGACAAGCCCCTGTTATAAAGGAAGCTCTTTCAGATGCCAGAAATGTAACTGCATCGGCAATTTCTTCGGCTCTACCGAAACGTTGCAAGGGAACTTCTGTGTTGATATATTGCTCAAAAAAATCTTTTCGTTCGGCGAGCTTGGCCTCCCAAGTCCCACCCGGAAACAGGATATTTCCAGGAGAAACGGCATTCACACGCACTCCCTGAGAGCCTACCATGCGAGATAAATTTTTCATTGCACTGTGAAGGGCCGCCTTTGCTGCACTGTAGGGAATAGGGGCAGGAATAGCTTCATTTCCAGCAATAGAGCTGATGAAAATTAAATTACCACGGCTTTGAATTAAATGGGGAAGGGCAGATTTTGCAAACGCCATTCCCCCTAACAAATTTACATTCAACATCTGTTGCCACTCGTCCCTAGATAAATCCCAACCACTTTTACCTACGCCGCTTCCTATATTTGCAATAGCAATATCAATTCTTCCAAATTTTTCACACGTATTTTGAAGAACACGATGAATCTCTGCCTCGAGGGTCATATCTGCACAAAAGGAAGCAACACGATGAGAACGTCCCTTTTTCACGAGGAACGACTCCGCATTTTTTACATTTTTTTCATCGCGGCCAGTCAGAATGACTTGAGCTTCTTCTTCTAAAAATGCCTCTGCAATAGCAAGCCCAATTCCGCGGCTGGACCCTGCAATCAATACAACTTTATTTTTTAATCCAAGATCCATTAGGTTCTAGACATCACAAAGCCAAGATGCCTTTCTACAAATTGGCGATTCTGTTTCGCTAACTCCATCTCGCCTACCTCGAGATTGCGCGCTGCTTGCAAGATAAACGGCCCTTGGAATCCGGCTCCCTGAATCAACCGAAAGCAGGTTGGAAAATCAGCATGGCCACTTCCTAAGAGTACCGTTCCTCCCCCCAAAAGGCGGTCTTTGACATGAACACTTCCCAGCCAAGAACCTAAGAGTGAAAGTTCTTCTGAGGGGTCATGTCCTAAAGAGGCCGCGTTTCCAATATCATAATTCATTTTGATCCATTGGAAAGAAACGCGCTCAAGAAGCTTCAACAAGGTTTGGGGAGATAAATCTGTCTCCAGATGTAGCTCTACTTTTTTTTCTTTTAAAAGAGGAAGAAGCCCCTTTAAAATAATGACTAAACTCTCTAAGGCCTCAGGAGATTTAAGGGAAGAGGCATCCACAAAAGGTAAAACCATATAGCGGACTTGTAAGGCATTGGCTCGACTGATTAATCCTTTTAAATGTTCAACAACTTTAGGCTGACTCCTTCCATCGGATAAAATTAAATGCTGTGTCATGTAGTGATCAGCACAGATAGACCAAACTTGAACTCCAGACTTCTGAATTAACTTTTTAATTTCATGAATACCTTCTGGAGTCCTTAAAGGATTTTCACTTTCCGTCTCATATTCATAAATCCATTCGATACAAGCGAGACCCGCTTCTTGAGCCTTAAAAAATTCATTACGCCAAGTATGGACGGGAAAAGACTGAATACGCCCATCACGAGGGGGAGAAAGTCGACCTTGCATAATTCCAATCGGATTCATTATTTCTGCTTAAATGCGTAAGGGGATGGAGCATTTGAAACTTTTTCTCCCCTTTGGGCATCCCATTTTTTGATTTGACCAACAATATCTACACCTACATTCTCACTCCACGCATTCAAAAGTTTCTTTGTCATATTCCCCATTTTCCCATCTCCAATTTTTGTACCATTTAAAGATGTCACGGGAAGAAGGCAAAAAGGAGTTCCTGTCATGAAAGCTTCGTCTGCCGTCATCACATCATAAGGCTCAATATTTTTTTCAACGGACTTTAACCCTAATTGACAAGCCAGTTCAGAGAGAACATAAGCTCGACTAATCCCTCTTAAAATATTGCGTCCCTCCGGGGTTACAAGAACCCCATCCTTTACGATAAAAAAGTTATCCCCTGTCCCCTCTGCGATAAAACCATCTGGATCTAAAAGTAAAGCCCAATTGTTTTCACCTTCACATTGAGAAACTTCAATATTGGCCATCATATAATGAAGCCGACTTCTATTCTTAACCTTGGGTTCCAAGAGAGAAGCCGGAATGGCCCGCTGAGAAGGAATAACTGCATTGATTCCCTTATCAAAAAGAACCCCCATCCCAGCAACCGTCCAACGAAGTGGAAAATCTGCAATGATCACATTTGCACCCCGAGGAAGGCCTACGATACCTTCATAAATAGAAAGAGTACCTCGAGAAACATCAATCAACAAACGATGTTCATCGTCGTGGGAGAAAACAGATTCATTCGCTTCGATGGTCTTATAAATAGCCTTTTCCATATCATCCAAAGACATCTTCAAAGGAATTCGGACAAATTTGATGGAGGCGTATAATCTTTCTAAATGTTCTCGAAGCTTGAATTGTTTCTTATTAAAGGACCGAGTCATTTCAAAAACCATGTCCCCGAACATTAAAGCCGAATCATAGATAGAAAGTTTCGCCTCAGCTTCAGGAACAAACTCACCATTCAAATAAACCACCCTTCCTTTGCCATTGTTCATGGATTCATCCCCTCTCGACACATCCAGTCGCTTAAATTAAGAGCCTTATCATCAATATAAAGATCTGCTGTGGGCTTTCCCATATAAAGTTGGTGATAAGTTACTTTCCACTTTCGAAGCTGCTCCTCTGTCAGGGGACGCCAATTTATTCCCGTTGTTGCGCCTCGTGCCGTATAAAGAAGGACTGTGTGCCCTTCTTGATAAATCTGATTCACTCGCGTGATCACAGAATAGATCGGCTCTGCCTTTTCATATTCTCCATCCGTATTCGTGCACAAAGTTCCATCAATGTCGAAACAATAAATCACACGCGTTCCTTCTTAAAAATTTCATCATACCACTGGACAATGTCCACAATGTTAAAATGGGGATGACGCGGGTACAAGTATTCATAAAGCTCTTTCATAAAGACGTACTCGTCCCATGTGTTTACATCTAAGACAAGATCCGGTCGCCGAAATGCAAGGGGGCATTGAACCGTTCCGACCCGATAACGTTTATCCATCGCTTTTTGTGTTTTATAATCAAAAAAATTCAAATGCGGATGTTCTCTTTTGTAAAAATCTTGAACCTCTTTCCAAACGGTTTCTAAGGCCTCAAAGTTAAACACCTCCGCCCCAATTCCATCAGGATAACCATTTCCAAATACAGGGGCAAGGTTTGAGGAAAAATCGCTTTGGCCAGTCAGATGATAATCGACGATGCGATCGATTTCTCCAGGCTCTGGAACAGGATTATCTGCGGGAAGACGAACAATCACTTGGGCTTCGTATTCCTTTGCTGCCTGGTAATAGCGATCGACTAAATCATTTTCAGAACCTCGAAAGGATTTCACTCGATAAGTTTCAGCAAGCGTTTGAAGAACATCATCCTCTGCCTTTTCAGTCGTAGCCAAGACAATCTCATCCATACTTTTACAACGCTTTACACGCTCTAAAACGCGTCCGACCAAAGGAGCACCCGCCAAATCCAACATAGATTTCCCCGGCAAACGCGTGGAACCCATCCGGGCTTGCAGAATCAAGACAACTCTAGGTTTTTGGATCATTATTCTTTAAACTTTTTGAGGCTTAGGAGCCGCGGAAGGTTTCTCTCCATTAGAAGGTGTCCAGTATCTCAATTTCTTTGCATTGGCAAGTTCCGAGGAGAGAACGCGCTTAATTCCATCTCCCATGACCGTTGGAATGGTGCGAACATAACCGACCATCATTTCTAATCCTCTCTTCTCCAATGAAGCGGCTTGATCACTCCCATACATCGCCCGATCCAGCGTGATATGACGTTCAATCGCCACAGCGCCCATCATGGCAGCAAGGACACCTGGAACCATGGTCACTTCATGACCACTGTATCCAACAGGGCATTGATATTTTTTTCTTAATTCAACAATACATTTTAAATTCAGCGCCTCCTCAGGAACTGGATAGGCAGAAATACAATGCATAAGGACAAAAGGACAATCATAATTTCTAAAAATCTCAACCGCCCGATCAATGTCCTCGTAAGTGCTCATCCCTGTCGAAATAAAGGTGAGTTTTTTCTCCTGAGCAACCGCTTCTAAAAGATCCAGATGCGTCATCATAGGAGATGCAATTTTGTTATATTTAAGATTGTATTGCCGCATAAAATGCTGGCTCTCAACATCCCAGGCAGAAGCAAACCACTCGATTCCAAATTTCTTACAATAAGCGTCAATCTCATCATATTCTCTTTTTCCAAACTCTAAGCCTTCCTTTTGCGCTCTTTGTGTTTTCCCCCACGGACTTTCTCGAGGTGAATCTAAAACCTCTTTGGAATAAACAATATCTATCGTGCGCTTCTGAAATTTTACCGCGTCACAACCTGCCTCTTTAGCCATATCGATTAATTGCTTGGTAATCCCTAAATCTCCATTGTGGTTAATACCAATTTCGCCAATAATAAATACATGTTTAGCAATGGGCCAAGGGTTTTCTTGAATCAGGTCGCTTAAAAACTGAAAACCGTTATTCATTTGTCCCTCCCTGAATAAATATTCTACCGCCCCTCACGTAGAGGCTGCATGGATTGTTCATTAACAGATGTCGCAACTTGACCAACCTCTTGCATAATCTTACGTAATGACTTATTGATCTCTTGCGATTTTTTCCTTTTGAACTTCATGATGTGGAGGCATCTGATCTGAAAAAATTCACTCAAACGGAGAATAAACACCTTTTTAGGAAGCCTTAGAAATTCTGATCTCAACAACTGATACCAAATAATAAACGTTCTAAAACGGTATAAATAAACAAGGGCAGGATAGTACCAATAGCCTGTTGAAAAGTTAAAATAACCCCCTCTGGAATAGTCGTCCGATGACACCTTGTCTTGAACCTTCAGCTTTTTCCAATTCTGAAACTTGCTAGGCCAAAAAAACTTCAACATCAATGGATATAAGAAATCATTCATAAATCCTTTTACACTCAAACGAACCATGTTGTTATATTTTAAATAATGAGCCATCACTTCAAAAACCAATCTGCGCCTCCAAGACTGGACAGTAAAATAATCGGTGTCTGTAAAATTCAAGAATTTGGTATCATCACGGGCGTCGACATTAGAAATGAGCATCAAATATTTTTCTTCATCTTCAAGCGTTTTACCCAGGAATCCTTTCACCCTTGCGTTTTCATAAACAGGCGTTCCAGGCAAAGCTTGAATGTAATTACAACTGATCCTATTCTGAGGATACTCTGGTAAAAATTGTGTGACTGATTTCATAAAATCAGTGGTTTCAGAAATCGTCTGCGGAGTTTCACCCGGCATCGCCAAAACCAATTGATAAGTTGTATAAATTCCCGCCTCGAATGTCCAGCGAGCCGCATGATAATTCATATCCACTGTTGCTCCCTTCTCCATCACTTTGAGAATGGTTGGGCTCCCCGTTTCCATCCCATAATATACCGCCACACACCCGCTTTTTTTCAACCTCTTAAGTAAATCCAAATCCACGGAACGAACTCTCACTCCTGAGACAATGTATAAAATATCTAGCGACTGAACCAATTCTATCAATTCATCCAGCGCTCGTCTGTCTGATCCAAAATTCTCATCGGCAAAATTGATAAAACCCACATTGTATCGATCCATAAGATACTTAATTCTGGAGATAATTTTTCCAGGCGGAAAATGGCGATACCCCTTATCCCAACGGTGACAAAAGGTACATCGAGCAACACAACCTTTCGCAGAGAGGACATTGCCCATTTTCTTCCCATGGCGATGACTCTCTCGGCTCCGAGGATCCCGCGCAAAATCCTCCCTCCTTGTAAGAGGGTCCTTCACAAAATTATCAATTTTTGAAAACTTTTCTAGAATAGTATAGTCAGGATCAAATAACTGGTCGGCAGCAATCGCCGTCTCATAACCCGTAAAAATAAAATCTCCTTTCCTATCTAAAAAAGAGATTCCTTTAATTTGCCGAAGTGTTAAATCATCAAATGATGTACCTCGATTCTCAATATATCGCATGAGATTCACAATGACTTTCTCGCCTTCCCCAATGACACAAAAATCTACTCCACATAATCGATGAAGGATTTCTGCACTTGCGGCAAGATTACCACCGACAACAATCGTTACGTTAGGAACAACTTTGCGCAAGGCCTTCGCAAGTCTTTTAGTATACTCATAGGCGGTTGAAACCACAGCGCTGATACCAACCACGTCGGGTTGCTGCTCTTCAAAAAATCTAACCACTTCATCAAACGTTGGCCTTAACCCATCAATATCATAGAAATAGATATCATGATAACCATGGGATTGAAGAGATTGAATAATGGCCATCGAACCAAAAGGAGGATAATCCGTCGGAACAGGGCGAATGGGAGTTGTACAAATTGTGATTTTCATTTTAAACCTGAGAATGGGCCATCATCAGTGATGGATCAGTAGATCTGAAATAATTTGGAACGAGCTTTCCCCTACTTTCAAGCATATGAAACATCATGTCAAATTGCTGTTGAATAAAGGGCGCATCGCCCTTCGTCCCGAAAATTTTTTGATATTGACTCGCCCATGGAAATTGTAAATCGGGTGTCATTCCGTACAGTTCGATATTCAATTGAGCACTAAAATATTCGTTGTCAAAGCCAAACATCAAATAAGGGGTATCCTCAAGGTATATAGGCACTGCCGATCCAATGCACTGTCCCATGATTAAAGACGCTCTTTGGGTGAGTGCAACCCGATATTTTGTTGACATCGTCGCCTCCACGGACACCTCGATCTTTTCCCTCAAATCTTCAGGGATGGATACAGGATTCCAAAAATCATTCACAAGAAAGAACTTTACATTGTACTGATTCAATACCTTTCGCATAAAACTAAACCAAGTTGGCAAATCCGTGTTTCGACCAGGATGAGTCTTTGAATTCCGAATAAAAATAACAACAGGAATGAGGGGATAACTTCTCTCAAGAAAATATTTTTCTGCCCACTCTAAGAGAACTTGACTCGATTGAAACTTTGGCACATAGCCCGTGCTTCGATAATAATCAGAAACAGTCTTCAAATGGCTCGCTTTCCGAGGTCTATAGACAAATCCATTCTCTGGATAGATCTGATGGGAATGCCGCACCCTTTGATAAAACGACAAAAATTTCATGCGGTCATCAAATATCACAAGCGTACTGACGCTTCTAAGAAGGTCTGCACATTCCGCTAAATTCATAATCCAATTTCTAAAAGTCGCTTCATTAACTTCGGGTTGATCTCCTCGATGTTTTTTATCACGGTCAGCAACAAGAACAACATCCATGTAGAAAAGAGAACGTTTGACTCTGGCCATTTCACTACTCGCAAGAAATTCGGCAACACTATGATCGTAAGGATTCCCCGCAAAATCATAAATTGCTAACAGGGAATTTTTGTAGGCCCGTCCTGACCTAAAAAAACAACTCGTATTTTTAAGACAATTCTTAAGAGAATCAAAGGAACCTTTTACACGTTGCTTAACCTTAGAGTAAGTTATCCTTTTCAAAGAGGGACTCCTCCTTCTATTGAACAACAAGAACATCATTATTTAATTTATTGTCATTGTACATCATCAAAGGCAATCGCTCCACACTCACCTTAAATCAATCCTCCATCTTAATCATGATACGCCCTGCATTTCCTTGTTCCAACTCTTTCAATGCTTGATTAATATCCTGAAGTCCATATTCATGCGTAATCATGCTCTTTAAGGGCAAATCTCCTGATAAAAAAAGGTTTGCGTAAAAAGGAATATCCTCATCTGTCTGGGCAGAGCCACCCCAAGAACCCAATATTTTTTTACCCTTAATTAAATCCATGGGATCAATCAAAATCAAATCACCTTGAGATAAGTTACCCGCAATGACACAGATTCCTCCCTGGTCTCTTACAGATCGGAAAGCAGCCTCCATCGCCTGTTTTTTCCCCGAAGCTTCTATCGCATAATCCACACCCAATCCATTCGTCATATTGAGGATTTCAATTGCCACATCGCAAGACATTCCATTAATCGTGTGAGTTGCACCCAATTGTTTCGCTTGTTTTAATTTATGATCAAAAATATCGACCGCAATAATTTTATGAGCCTTAACAAAAGAAGCCGCCATCAAAGCACTCAAGCCCACTCCTCCAATACCAAAAATAGCAACGCTCTCTCCCTCAGAAATCTTGGCCACTTTCAAAACGATTCCTGCACCCGTGGGAATCGCACAACCCAGAAGAGCAGCCTCTCGCAACGGCATAGAATCCAAAATAGGCGTAAGACGATTCTCGCAAGTAATGGTCCGCCTCATAAAGGTGCTAATTGCCCCAGAATTAACAGGACCTTCATCACTCTGGTAAACCATCGAGGGGACATCCTTCCCTTTACCTTTAATCCAAGAAAGAACCACTCGATCGCCAGGTTTCACCTTCACAACATCGGAGCCCACTTCCAAAACTGTTCCAGAGCCCTCATGACCTAGGGTGTGAGGAAGAAAACGATCCGGTCCTCGTTTACCTAAAACTTCTAGAAGTTGACTGTGGCAAATACTGCTATATGCAACATCCACAAGAACCTGTCCGGATTTAAGACTGGGTATCGTGACAGGAATAAGCTGCAGAGGTTTGCAAACTTCGAAAAGAACAGCTGCTTGGGTTTTCATAAGAATGGGTGAGTGGTTACTGATATCTCTACTTATTATTCATACCCCTCACTCATAACCTCTCACCCCTCACCAAATAATATTATTCCGCAATAAACCAATAATAATCGCCTGTATATCCGACTTCCTGAAAGAGTTTCTTCCAATCATTCACATGCATCATGGTTTCAGCGGTCAAAACCCATTTGTAAAGTTGTTCTTGCTCTTTTTCATTTCTCCAAGCATCCATGGTGATATAGCTGTGGCCACGGCTGACCCTCTGAATTTCTCTAAGGGCCTTCTTCAAAGGCTCAAGAGAAAGGTTGTGGATAGAATTGATAGAGATTACGAGATCAAAGCTTTTATCTGGAAAGGGTAAGCTTTCTGCACTCGCTACTTTAAGAAATGGTTTCACTGTAGGTATGGCGTGTTCAATGGCATATTCGCTCACGTCCACCCCTGCAACTTGGCATTCAGGCATGAGCTCTCTAAAATCATGCAACAAAAATCCCTTTGCACATCCAATGTCTAAAACAGCAGCATTCTCTGGCAAACGATAATGATCGCGAAATCGTTTTGCGATATCTTTCCAACGCCCATCATATTTATAGCCTCCATATCCCATCACACGAGGACCATCAAAAAACTCCCGACCAAATTGTTTAGCAATTCGGATAATTTCGGAAGTTTTCTCTTTGGCCCTTTGATCGTAATCACGAAGAGCTTTAGGGTGAGAATTTAAAAGATTAATTTCTGCCATCACGAAGGGCAATCCCTAATCCAAATAAACAATGCGCCATGGGTTCATACCCGGTATGAACGACTTCATCATTCATGACTTCTTCGCCTTTTCTACACCTTTGCTGAGCTCTTTTTCAAGCTCCTTAATCGCTGGAAAGCTTGATTTCAATTTCTTCGGCAACGCATGCGTTAATTTATACTCTGATACCCCAATGGGTTTATGGATATCACTCATGGCATATTCTGCAACCAACTTATCCCGCCTCTTACAAAGTAGAAGGCCGATTGTTGGGAGGTCCCCAACTTTACGCAACTGACTGTCCATCGCCTTGATATAAAAATTAAGTTTGCCAGCAAACTCCGGTTCGAAGTCCCCTGTTTTCAGTTCAACCACAACATAGCAATGCAAGCGAGTATGATAAAAAAGAAGATCTATAAAAAACTCTCGGTCCCCCACTTGAACAGGAATTTGCCTGCCGATAAAAGCAAAACCGGCACCCAACTCCAGAAGAAAGCTCGTAAGATGATCTATGAGCTTATGTTCAAGCTCTCGCTCGCTAGAATCTGTAGACATGTTCAAAAAGTCAAAGATATAGGGATCCTTCAATGTTTGTTGAGCAAGATCGCCTTGGGGTTTAGGCAGCGTTAAATGAAAATTGCTAACGGCTTTCCCTTCCCGTTCAAAAAGACCGCTCTCTATCTGATGAACAAGAACGTTACGACTCCAATTATGCCTGATCGTGCCCTGCACGTAAAACATAGCTTCACAGACGTCTTTGCATTTAGAGATAATGGCAATGTTATGTCCCCAGGGGATAGAGGTAATTTGGCCAACAACTTGTTGGCTAATTTGCTCTTCTTGGCTGTAAAATAAGTGCCACTGTTTGATATACTTTAAATTACTAAGTGAAAATCCTTTCATATCAGAAAATTCTGCCATCAAGTCCTTGCTGAGCCGAGGCAATAGACCCTCTCCCCATTTTACGCTTTTTTGCCTGACAACAATATCCACGCCCATATCCCAATAAAGCTTTAACAGTTCAGTGTTTACACTGATCGCAGCTTTAATCTGAGCACTGCGGACTCTCTTCTTAATATCCGAAAGCCAGGACTTGTATTCCTCGTCGCTCGTCAAATAATCTTTCATATTCTTAATGTCACAACCATCATCGCTTTTTACGCATACAATCCAACACCGATGCCAAATAAATAATGGGCCATGGGATAATATCCTGTATGAACGACTTCATCGCCCATCATACCTATAGCCTCCGTATCCCATGATCCGAGGACCATCGAAAAATTCTGGTCCAAACTGTTTCGCAATTCGAATAATTTCTGGGGTCTTTTCCTTAACCCTTTGATCGTAATCCCGAAGGGTTTTAGGTTGGGAGTTTAAAAAATCAATTTCTGACATTTGAAATTTCTATTTGACACGAGACGATTCCACAGAAAAATCTTTTAAGGATATTTCCATGGGTTGAATCGTCATATTTTCAAGAAATTCTTTTCTTTCCAATAACGGATCTGCATCCTCATTGGGTCTCCCAAACTTCACTTGAGGAACGACTCTTTCTTTGGAAGCAATTTCAACATTACAAAATACAGGACCTTTCGTCCTCAAAACCTCTTTAATACCATCTTCTAGTTGTTGAGTGCTAGAAAGGCAAACTGTCTTGTATCCATAAGCTTGTGCCACCTTTAAAAAATCAGGAAAAGCCAATCCTCCTTCAATAGAGGAGGCAAAATAATTTCCTTCTAACCATTGATCCTGAGTTTGCTGAATCATGCTATAACCATGATTATTGATTAAAAAGATTTTAATGGGCAGTTGATAACGTAAAACGGTTGATAGCTCTTGGATATTCATTTGCAAACTTCCATCTCCTGTCACACAAATTACAGATTTTTTTCCAAGCGCTAGAGAACCTCCTATGCTTGCTGGCAAAGCCCAACCCATCGCTGTATTATTGCAATCATGATATAACCTTTGATCTGCTTTAAAATCAAATGCCTGCATCATCCAAGCTACAGCACAACCTGTATCTACAAACAAGGCGCTTCCTTTCTCGCAAGCTTGAGAAAGAGCTTTTACGAAAACATATGGATTAATTTCTTTTTGCCGATAATACTCGTCAGGACAAATAGGATACTTTTCTTTCCAGAAAGCAATTTGCTCTCTCCATGACGAGATATCACTTTTAGAGAAATTGACCATGTGCTGATTCAATTGTAATAAAAAATCCTTAGCATTTGCATGGATGAGTTGTTCTATTTTCAACCCAAACCTTTCAAATTTTTTTAATTCACTCAGATCAATATCGACAACTATTTTTTTGGCTGCCCTCGCAAAACTATAAGGAGGGCTTCCTGTGGCTTTTGTATCTAAACGCGTTCCTATCGCTAAAATTAAATCTGCATTTTGGACAGCAAAATTAGCGTATCGAGTCCCATGGGTTCCAAAGGTACCGATTAAAAAAGGATAATCTGATTCAAAGAGATCTGCCATCGCCCATGTAGGAGCAACTGGGAAACCGAATTGCTCTACTAAATTTTTTGCTTCTTCCTCAGCTTTGGCCAAACGAACCCCCCATCCTAAAATAACCACAGGACGCTTGGCTTCTTTTAAAAGCTGCAGGCATTGATCGATATTAAAATTAGATTTTCTAGGAGCTTTTCCCTGATCCAAAACAAAAGGCTCAAGTAACGCTGGATTAATTTCCTCCCTTTGAATATTGTCGGGAATATCAATCACCACAGGTCCGGGTCGATCTGATTTTGCAATATGGCAGGCTTTTCCCAATTCATATCTTATTTTCATTGCATCGAGAATCTGTACAGCATATTTTGTGACGGATTTATAAATACCAATCGTATCTGTTTCTTGAAAACCCATTTGTCGAACACCCGTATCTTTTTTCATTCTAAATGTCGAAACCTGACCTGTAATATAAATGACAGGTACAGAGTCATAATAGGCACAGCAAACTCCGGTCAGCATATTGGTAGCGCCAGGGCCACTTGTTGAAATGGCCGCTCCTAAATTCCCCGTAAGGCGAGAATACCCATCAGCCGCCATGGCTCCTGCCTGTTCATGCTGAGGACAAATAAATTCAATACCTTCGGTTTCTGCAAGAGCATGAATGAGATGAAGGGAGGCGCCACCAGAAACAGCAAAAACATGGCGAATGCCCTGTTGGGCTAAAAATCTTGCGACATAATCAGAGAGCTTCATGCCAAGGCATCTCCAATTTAGATGTGATAAAAAGTGTTCCCTCACGATAACTGGTTGGCATGTCATCTACATGGCTCACCCGTTTCCAACCCGTTTTTTGAGAAAAAAGACGAACACCCGTTTTTTGGAAATGTTCATAAATAGCCGTTGCATTGTTTGGATTACCCACTTCAATGAGACCATCTGTATTTGCCCAATGATCCCGATGGGTCCCCAACAGAACTTCTTTCTCGTGTCCTTCAATGTCTAATTTAACTAAATCAGCCCAGGAAAGAAGGGCATTCATGGCTTCAACCTTCACAGGAAATCTTTCAAGCTCGCCATAAGGATGAGCTTTCGCACCCGCCAGATGACTCCCGGTTGTATTTCCTAACACCCTCACAAATTCCATCTCTCCCGCTTGAGTCGAAACAGCTGTATTAAAGGCGTGAATATTCGAACAATGATTAAAGTCTAAATTTCTTTTAAAAATTTCAAAATGCTTGGGATCCGGTTCATAGGCATGCACTTCAAATCCACATTTGCTTAAGATGATGGAATGAAGTCCAATATTGGCCCCAATATCAAGAACCCGTCGATAAGAACGACGATGCATCCAATAAAAACTAAAAATAATCAACTCATCCAGATCAAACAAATTGAGAGAATCAACCGCGCCCATGTTATGGTAAGGAAAGGTTAAACTTCCAAAAGGTTTAAAATCTACAGGAACTCCATCATTATTTAGAAAAAGATTTTCTATTTCACGACGCGCAATCTTCTTGAAAAAAGAATACAACGATGAGCCGGGTGCATGAAGAGCGCTCAAAGAAGGCAATGTTAACAAGAGTTCTTCAAGAACGAAAGTCGAAGAGACATTGACCGCCTGTAGACTAGGAGCCATTTTTCAAAACCCAATCATTGCCAAACCTTCTTAATTTATACATATGCGGCTCTTCTGTTAGTTTCTTGGCCAAAATCTCATTCCCCCACGGATCATAAACCACACTAAAATTGCGGCCGCTGACTACTTCCCGAGGAGAATCCACCAACCAATCACAACAAGCGACGATCCTTTCGAAAGAAGTACACTCATCGCTCGCCAATTTATCAAGAGTCTTCTGGTAACTAGGACCTGCTCGTACACCCGCTTTCAAAGTTGATTCATGGATCTTGGTTTTAACCCAACCAGGTCCCACAATGACAAAACGGCAATCTGGAATCTCAGCATCCAAAAGTTCACACATCTTGATCAAAGCAATTTTAGAAACCGTGTACGCCGAATAATTGACAGTCGCATTGTTGGTCCCACCCCCTGCAAAAAAAAGAACGCAAGAACCTAATTTCGAATCGACTCGACGGGTTGGAAGAAGTTCGCGAACGATTCTCATCGGACCTGTAAAATTGATCTTCAAAGATTCTTCCCATTCATCAAAATTGCACTCCTGAAAAGCACTTACAGGATCTTGAGTCCCGGGACATAGGACCAACGCATCCCATTGGGGACAAAGGGCTCGAAGATTCACACAAGCATCCAATATCGATCTCTGATTTGAGAGATCGCAACGACCCATTTTCATGCCCCAACTGCTTAACTCCTCAACAGCCTGAGATTCTGTCCGATAGGTTCCAAACAAATTCCAGCCCCTCTCTATCCATGATCTGCCGATAGCACTTCCAATATCACTGGACGCAGATATGATAATAGCTGAACTTCCAACACTCTCTCCTCTCACAAACATATTAAACTCCCTATCAACCAAAGAGTTAAAAGGCTGATCGGTGTTTCCCCCCATTGACATGAAAACACGAGCCAGTAATCCATGCAGATTTATCAGAAGCAAGGAATGTAACTAAACCCGCTACGTCGTCCCCTTGACCTATTCTACCCAAGGGAATTCTGGCCGCACCCTGAGCATCTATCTTGATTCTAGCATTGATGAGAGAAATTTCTTCCTCGTAAGCAACCTGTTTGGCTAATTGATCTCTTCCATCAGAATGCACCTGCCCCACACAAATAACATTGACCAAAACACCGTCACTTCCTAACAAATTAGCCAAGTGCTTACTCAAATTAATCACCGCTGCCTTGCTTGCACAATAATGAGGGATTAAAAGACCAGGTTCTACCCCTGAAATGGACGCTATATTAATAATACGTCCCACTTTTGATTTTTTGAGCCACGGCAAGGCCTGCTGTACAAAGTGAACCACTGTCATCACATTCAGATCAAATGCGGATATCCAATCATCACGGTTTAAGTCATAAAATTTTGTTATTTTATTTACCCCACCAACGTTATTAACAAGAATATCTAGCCTGCCGAATCTCTGAATCGCATCCCCAACAACTCGCTGCACAGATTGAGGATCCGTAGCATCAGCAGCCACAGCAAAAGCTTTTCCTGGAAGTCTTTCAAATTCTTGCACAGTCGCCTCGAGCACGACAGGATCACGAGCTGTCAAAACAACATCTGCACCTTCCTGAGCAAGGGACTGAGCAATAGCTTTACCAATGCCTTTGCTGCTTCCCGTGATAAGAGCCACTCGACCCGTCAAAGTTAAGTGAGTGTTTTCCATCCACCTTCCTTAAGTGTTGAACTGTCACAAATTGAAGCCCACGAAAGCTGAAAGGGCATCAACCCAAGGGGAAAGACCCAAGGCTTGCCACAATATCTTCCGCAGCTGGAACAACTTCTCGAAACAATCGTTTGATAGGTGATACTCGCATCAAAATTCGACTCATTCCATCTAACGATGTGCCGTACTGTTTAACATATCCTTCTATCAAAGTCTTTTGCTTATCCGTGTGCGCAAAGAGAAAGTTGCAAGGTTTATCCAGTAAATAAAGAGAGGGATCCACATTGTAGTTTTGTTCCCCAATGGCTGAAAAATCAAAATGAAGAAGACGATTAAACCGTCTTTCTGCATTAGTCAAATCTACTTTTCTAAGCAAGCCATATTCTTTCAATTCTTCCAAATACAGTTCTTTAATCTCATCCAGACGCTCAGACTCTTTGAGCATCGTTTTCATGATCGCAAACAATGCGTTATGCAAATCAACCTGCAAATTTAAAAATGCTACGGCCTTACCATTGGACATTTCATTGGTACTACTTTCACTGCTGAAAAAGGCATCCATGTTTTCACGCACATAAGCTGCTAGATCTTCTCGCCTATCCCAGAGGCGGCTGATTGTCTCGGCACGAAACGAATCATACAAATGAATCAACCCCTCAGTGAAAGACCGCCGCGTGTTGTGAAAACGCATGATGAAATCAAACCAGGGAAAGCCTGCCCATTTACATAACCCCCATAACTCGGCAAAAGTCCTCCCATTGTGCACAATTTCTACCGTGAGATCTAATTCTCGACATTCAATATACTCTTCAAAACTCAAACTATGAGTCTGAATACAAATTTCTTCAGATTCAACAGAGCTGAAAATTTCATCTTGAAAATCATATTTACCAAAAGACCGCGGCATGATGCGATATTTCGTCTTCATCGCATATTGGTTTCGAGTTTTGGGAGTGTTAAGTTCAGTTTGAGGAAGCATAATAAGCTGATACATTCTCAAAACTCCTAGATTGGCTTCTACCACATCGCGTAGAGAGTGCATGTGTTTTTCCATCGTATCCCCTGGCAAACCTAAAATAATTTCAGAATAAGTGTCCGCACTCGTTTTATTAGCCTGCTGAGCCATGGTACTTAGGGCATCCAGAGAAATATTAGATCGCTGAATATTGCTGAGCACCGTTTGATCCGTAGATTGTAACGATGCAGCAATATTCAGCGCACCATTGAGCATAGATGCAACTTCGATCACGTGTTCCTTCCGGTTCTTTCCAGTTGAGACAACCACTCGCTGTGGCCAACCATATTTATCCTGGATAGAGGCAATGATGCCTGCCTTTGCTTTGTCCTCTTTATACATTCCAAAATTAGCATCTGTAAGGTATAAATCAGGGACACTCCCAACACGCTGCGCAATGTACTCTAGCTCATCCTTTAAATCAATTCTTTGTGCAACTTTAGAATAATAGGATGACCCTTCAGAACAAAACGTACAAGTAAAGGGGCAACCCCGTGTTGTGTGAACCATGGGTGATAAAACTTGATCGAAAAACTTATCCATCAACCCCATCAAGTATGGAGAGGACAATTCCCCCAAATCTTTGATTCTGGGAAGCATTTCTCCAATCATCATCTTGCCATTAGACCAATAATGACAGTTGGGAAGTAGCCTCTGATCCCGTTTTAAGGCGAGTACATCATAATTTACCTCGTGCAATGCTTTAACCAGCTCAATCATTGCCAATTCACCTTCCTTGACAACATAAAAGTCAAGAAGCGGAAACCGATTCCAAAATGCCAGCATTTCTTCTTCTGTCAGACCATAATTAGGACCTCCAAACACAATCACGGTATCTGGAAAACTTTTCTTTATGCGGCTTGCATATTGATAAGACAAGTCACAGTTCCACGAGTAGTTTGTAAAACCAGCGATTCGAGGCATACGCCGCCGAAGAGAACGAGACAAATCTTGAGGATATTTAAAAACTTCCACCTCGACAATCTCAGGCAGGCTTCTTAGCAATTGCGCCCCAATCAAACCACCCGCCAAGGGATGTACATTGGATGAAATAACCGATCCAGTATGCGTAAGATCTGATAAATAGATTAGAGTCTTTGCAATCATAAGAATTTCTCCTTAAATTGGGACCGAGCTCTCATCATGTCTCTTCTGAAAATGAAGCATCAAACTAAATTGTTCCTGCACAGACATTCCACCATCCATCACAATACATTGACCAGAAATATAGGATGCGTTGGGTGAACAAAGAAACAGCGCCGCATGAGCAACATCATCAGAACGCCCTGGCTGTCCCATCGGATGGCAAAATTCAACCAGTTCTCGATAACCTTGATTGTCATCTTGCCTATAACGATCAAGATCTTCATCCCGAATAATAACGCCAGGCAATAATGCATTAACTCGAACACCTTCTGCACCTCCTCGAACAGCAAAATAGCGAGTCATCTGAGTCAATCCCACTTTCGCAATTTGATAGACAGGAGAAACTTCACGTGCAGAAAGCAGTCCTGTGATTGAACTGATGTTAACAATGCTTCCCCCGCCATTTTTTGCCATTGTAGAAATAGCTGCCTGAGACGCAAAGAACGCAGCCCGAAGATTAACAGCCATTTCGAGATCCCAACTTTCTTCATCATCCGATTTGTCCCGAGAACGGACAGCCCTTGCATTATTCACCAAAACATCAATCTTTCCATAACTCCTGACAATCTGACGAATCATCTCTTGTGGTGTCCCCTTCTCACTTAAATCAACTTTCAAAAACGTAGAAGAGAGCTTTCGATCACGTAAATCTGTTACGGTTGTATGTCCCTCTTTATCATTGAGATCGCAGACAATAACCATCGCGCCTTTTTGAGCAAATGCATTAACAATGTTTTTACCAATACCTCGTGCGCCTCCTGTAACAGCAACTATTTTCCCTTCAAAAAGAGATAGAGAATCAGGCGTGATGGACATATTCCAAGGGCTCCTTTACAATTTGATCCCAATATTTTTCTATCCAGGCAACAACACCTCCAACACCTTCATTCAAAGAGATTTTATTTGACCATCCTAATGTCTTTCTCGCCTTCGTCGAATCAATCACATAAGCTTGATCTTGTCCCAAGCGCTCCGGTGCAACAACCGTAACATCCTCAAAAGATTTTCCTAAAACAAATGTCACGCAACCATTCGTGGGGGCTTATTTCCAGGAACAAGAAGCCTATTATTTTTTTTTAAAACCTTCAATTCATCAATGATAGGCGCCCAATAGATACGATCCCTTCTTCGTGATTCTTCTATTTCCAATGCCATTTCTTGAGAAGCCTCTTTAAGATGTACCGCTTTTCTATGATCCTGTAGCAATGCTTGTAAACACAGAGATAAGCATTTTCTAGAAAGATGTGCACCTATTGTTTTAGCTGTTTCATCCGACTGAAGGTAATCAAGTATATCCTCAACCTCAAAACTATTTTTTAATATCCATTTCCAGTCATTCATTTTCAATTTTCTTTCAGAAAGATTCCTGGATTCGATTCGAACAAGATTTGAAATGATCGGGTAGTCTTCCAAACGTCTCGTTTTTTTTATTTCCACCAAATCTCTTATTGCAACTACAGGAATTTTGCCCCAATCTGTCATTGGGTATTTTACACGCTTGAAAGAATCATCATAATCCCCAACCCGAGGGGCTACTCCCATAACATCCAAAAACCAAAAAGGAATATTTTTGTCTTCATCTGGAATCTGAAAATGAAAACCATGCCCTTGAGAGATCCATTTCATTGAAATGGGCGGCGTTAATTTGTATATCACTGCACCCACACTTCCAAGCACCTTTAGAAATCTGTTCCAGTTCTCTTTCACTGGTTGAACCCACAGATCAATATCTTCTGAAAAGGTGGCGGCTCCATAAATCACAGAAGCCTGCCCGCTAATCAACATATAAGAAACGCCTGAAATATTAAGGTCTTGGAAAAATCTTTTTATCATGGATTTCCTCTATGTTTTTGAGTCTTAGGCGAAGCGCACAAGAACGGCGAAGCCTTCCTCGAGCCGTCATTTTCTGCCAAGCAGTTCTCTGAAATGTCCCAATAAGCGATTCATTAAGGTATATCATTTTTCTCATGTTTTGAATTACTCGTCCCTGCTTTAATTTACGAGACAGTGTTTCGTGAATTGAAGCAATTCTGGATAACACCCAAAGGTTTAAGACGACTCTTATCCACCGCCACTCCTTTTCGGCTTCTTATCCCGTCAAGACCGATCAAAGTGCTTCATGAATGATGGGGTCCATTGACTTACTAAGTTTCGCCAGCATCCAAAGGTCTTTAGAAGTGGCGACCGAATTAACGCGAATGTTTCCAAATTCCAATGTTTCGGACAGCAGTTGGGTTCTTAAGAAGAAAATATATTTGGCACGGTCATAGGGCTGTTTAAAATCCATCAATTTTTCATCTCCTCTAGAAGCTGGCTTTTCAGTTCTTTTTCAGGAGGTAAAATTTTCTTAAGATCTGATGGAATTTTATTTGTTAAATGATATTGAGACACACCCATAGGGTTCTTAACACTTCGAAGGGCATATTCTACAACGATATTTTTCTTCTCGGCGCAAAGGATAATACCAATGGAAGGATTTTCATCTTTGAAACGCACTTTATCATTCAATAAATGAAGATAAAAATCCATTTTCCCTGCATATTCAGGCTGAAATTTTCCTGTTTTCAGCTCAATGGCAACAAGGCATTTGAGCTTTCGGTTAAAGAAAAGCAAATCTATGAAATATTCTTCCCCGTCTATCTCAAGCCGGTATTGATTACCGATAAATGAAAACCCGGCACCAAGCTCAAGAATAAAATGTTTCATTTTTTCAATAAGCCGTTTTTCAAGCTCCCGCTCCACAAAAGGTCTGGTTATCCCAAGAAAATCAAGGTTGTAGACGCTTTTAAGTGATTCATCGGCCTGTTCTGCCAAATATGCTGGTAAAACTTTCTCGTAATTGTGTTGTTTTTTCTTCAAGTGGAGTCGATAGGCATCAGCTTTGATTTGATTCAAAAGAACATTTCTTGACCATCCTAATTTGGATGATTCGTTAATATAATATTCCCGTTCTTTGAGATCCTTAATTTTCTGCATAATAAGAATATTATGACCCCATGGAATTTCTGGCACAAGCTGTGCCAGTTTTACATCATCCTTGTATTCAAGATAAAACATTCGCATCCGCCATAGATTATCCGGTGAAAAGCCTTCCAAACTTGGATACTCACGGTTAAGGTCATGGGATAATTGTTCAACAACCCTTTGCCCCCATTTATATTTTTCCTGGCGCTCAACAATGCTCTTGCCAATATCCCAGTATAGTTTAATAAGATCTTTATTAATCGAGCGTGCGGAACCAATGCGGGCAGAAACAATGCGTGATTTGATTTCATGCAGGAATTGACCATAGGCTTTTGAAGTGATCTCGCCAGATTTCATTCAAATACTCCTTGATTTCCCATAAATGCGAAGGTACATTCGTCCTTCACCCCCAGATGTTTCGTCCAGCTAATTTCTTCAACCAGTGGTTGGAGATTTGCGTTTTTTTGACATGCATCATCTCCTGCTTCAGACACATCACTCATAATCAGATTTTTGAAATTAGGGCTTGTGAACATAATCCAAAGGCTCCTTCGTAACTTGATCCCAAAATTGATCAATCCAATTCACAACCCCTTTAAGACCTTCTTCGAGAGAAATTCTTGAAGACCACCCTAAAGTTTTCCTCACTTTTGTCGAATCAATCACATAAGCTTTATCTTGTCCCAAAGGCAGCGTAGGGAGTCGAGGGATTCATGGGAGAAGTCTCTGTCACATTCCCCTCACAGGTTCCATAAACCTCGGGAGAAGAAATATGTACATATCGCTTCAAATATTTCTTATCTTTGAGATGATGAATTAATTGCGCCAAGGCCACGGTATTGGTCTGAAACCAATGATGAGGATTTTCCCAACTTGGAGCCACTTCGCTTTGCGCTGCAAAATTAACGATGTATTCTGGCTGAAACTGATCCAAAGTTTCTAAAATACGCGACATGTCTTTATTAAAATCCAATTGATGAAATTTAAAATTCCCATTTACAGAGTGGCGTTTATAGGGCAAAAAAAGCTCCGTCTTTTCTGGAGAACGGCTCGCCCCCATCACTTCGAAACGCCCTTCCTCTAAAAGCAAATCTATAAAATCACTTCCAGAGAAAGAATTGCTTCCAAGGACTGCAACCTTTTGTCTTCTGTGTTCTGTCTTCTGTATTCTGTCTTCTGTATTCTGCATTTTTAAAAAGGCCCTCGAAACGCAGGATCTGGAACATCCAAATGAATCGCCGAGAACGGAATCTCCTCTTCAAGATGATCTCTTTGAAACATTTCACGTGTTGCTGCAACCATCTCAGTGGCTCGGGGATAAAATCGTTTTGCGAGAGTGGGCGTCGTAGGAGTGGGGACATCTGGAAGGGCAACGCGTTTTGGAGCACATTTGAGTTCGTTCATGGCTTTTTCAGCAACCAAGGCAATAATCTCTGCAGAAGCTCCAAAAGATTTCCAGCTCGTATCTGCAACAATTAATCGTCCTGTTTTCCGCACTATATTGTGCAGCCATCGATGCTCAATAAAAATGACAGGATTATTGTCCTCAATGCTTGAAATCAAAAGGCCCTTTGCATCATAAGGAGTGACCGGCATGACCACTTTCAAACCTGGCACATGTGCAAACCAAGACTGAAGGCTTTGTGAATGCTGAGGCCCTTGCCCCCAACCTCGACCTATAATTAAGCGAACTACCAAGGGAACATGGGCTTCGCCTCCAAACATGTAATGCCATTTAGCGGCCTGATTCACCATTGGCTCCATGGCAAGCATGGCAAAATCAATTCGCTGATGCGTTAGAATCGGTCTCATCCCCACAAGGGCTGAACCGATCGCAACGCCCGTCATCCCATTTTCTGAAACGGGCATATCCATCACACGCCCATTTCCAAACTTTTCTTGTAGGCCTGAAGTCGTCCCAAAAATACCTTTCGGATCCGGCACTCCCAATCCCATGATATAAACGCTCGGATTGCTCTCCATGCAAAGCGTGGTCGCTTCGCGAATGGCTTCAAAAAATTTAAGTTCTCTAGGCATAGACATTCTCATAAAGCGCTGATTCTTCTGGAAAAGGACTTTGTTTAGCAAATTGAACCGATCCTTCTACCTCATCATCAATCAATTTTGCCATTTGATTTAATTCTTCTTCCGTAATACTGTTTTCGTTTAGTAATTTTTTTCGGAAATTTTCAAGAGGACATTTCTTTTTCCAAATTTCAAATTCTTCAGGCGTTCGATAACCCAAGTCATTGTCAAAATTTGGACCGCAATGCTCGCGCCAGCGGTAGGTCGTAAACTCAAGAAAAGAGGGGCCTTTGCCTTCACGTGCCTTCTGAATGGCTTTTTGGGCAAGCGTAAAAACCGCCACGACATCATTGCCATCCGCTTTATGGCTTTCAATGCCGTACCCGCACACCAGTTCAAAAACTTCACGATTTTCGGGCTGGCGAACTTCCAGAGGCGAATAGACAGAATATAAATTATTTTCACAAATAAAAATCACCGGCAGTTTTTTCAAAACAGCAAAATTAATACTCTCATGAAACACACCTTCTTCAGTCGCCGCCTCTCCAAAGAAAACCGTGGTCACACGAGATTCTTTTTTCATTTGAGTCCCCAAGGCGGCTCCAACCCCAATAGGAATCGTACTTCCCACAATGGGCGTAGACCCCAGAAAACCAACTGAAAGATCAATCAAATGCATGGACCCGCCCTTACCTTTTGAGCAGCCCGTCCCCTTTCCATAAAGCTCCGCCATCATTTTTCTAAGATCCCCACCCTTAGCTAAATAATGGCCGTGAGCACGATGACCGCTCATCGCATAATCTCCCTGGGTCAACGCCTGACAAACACCGACAGCAACGGCTTCCTGACCAATACAAAGATGTATCGGACAACGCATTTCCTGTTCTGGATAAAGCTCCGCAATCTTTTCCTCGATTTTGCGAATGCGGAGCATTTGGTAGTATAGTTTTTTTAGAATTTGGACTTCCATAGGGTAATAAGAGTGAGTGGTTATTGGTGAGAGGTACTTTTACCACTCACCACTCTACCCCTCACCTCAACTGCATTTTTTGCATGGTCTTAATATTGTAGTAGCGTGGGTCCGTCATAGAATCAGGAATTTTGTTTGCTTGAAATGCTTCAACCAAATCTCTCACCGCATCCTCAATCGTATGCTTTGGAATAAATCCCAATTCTCTTTTAATTTTTTCTGAAGAAACATGGTAAGACCGATTGTCGTCCGTAGGTGTTGTCACCACCTTTACATCTTGGCCCACAATTTTCTTCACCATTTGAGCAATGTCCATCACCTTGCGGTTGTCATAACCTGCGTTAAAAATTTTTCCATCTATTTTTTCATCCGGCCATTCTAAAGACTTCACATAGAGGTCTGTCATGTCTTCAATATGAATATTAGGACGAAGTTGATCCCCTCCAAAAACCTTAATCACCCGATTCGTAAAGGCATGATTGGTTAAAATATTTACGGTTAAATCTAAACGTAAACGCGGAGAATAGCCACAAACCGTTGCGGGTCTTAAAATCAAGGTGACAAAATCTTTTGTTCTCTCTTTGAGCAAAACCTCTTCGCACAACGCCTTATATTTTGAATAATCCGTGAGGGGCATGAGAGGTAAATCCTCTGTTACATCTCCTTCTTTAATTCCATAAACGCTGGAAGAAGAAGCATAAACAAATCGCTTCACGCCACTTTCTTTAGCAATTTTGACAAGATGAACAAAGGCATCATAATTGATGGATTTTCCTAAAGCGGGATCCAATTCAAAACTGGGGTCGTTGGAGATACAAGCCAAATGAATCAGGGCATCTGCGCCTGGCACTGTCTTCTTCAAAAGAGCCTGATCTCTGATATCTCCCTTGATGATTTCTAGATTAGAATGATTTTTGACAGAATCAAAAACATGATCTCCATAGATGAAAAGATCAATCACTTTAACACGATACCCCCTGCCTAAAAGCTTAGGAACAAGAACCGACCCCACGTATCCGGCACCGCCTGTGATATAAACTGTTTGGATCATACTATTTCACTAACGCGTGAGGAAAATTTGGACTTTCCGGGTTAACCACAAGCTTGCGATGAGCGGGGGATACGATTAAATCCATATCCTCCATGGGCACAGCTCCCAACAGAACTTCATCACCTATCACAAGGGCCCCAACAAAACAATTACGATTCTCAAATATTACCTCTACAGGTCCAACATACGAAACCAGATGCCGTTTTCCGTCAGCAGTCGTCACTTCCCTTTTGTTATTTTCCTCGAGCTTCAACTGCAACGCAACATGTTCCGGAATACAAAGCGTTAAGGCGCCTGTATCCACCATGGCCTTTGTTAATACCACCTTTAACTTTGGCAACCGTGGATTTTTAAGTTGAATTTCTGCATGGATATAACCCATAGTATCCCCTTCTCAGACAGACCAATTCTACCATTTATCCAAAAAACTTCGAATCTTTTCGGATAAAAGAGATGAACGTTATTTCAAAAGGGTTTCCATACTTTTCAGGAGTCCAATCTTCGAAATGGCCAGCCCTGTCCCCATGACACCCACCTTTTCAGCCGCCGCAAGATTACCGAGCAGCAAGGAAAGATCGGTAGGAAGGCCTCCTCCAAAGCAGGCAGACGTAATCCCGAGCAACGTGTCTCCAGCCCCAATACGGTCCACCACTTTATTTGCAAAGGGTGGACAACTTAAGAAACCCTCTTCTTCCCGATAAGCCAAAGCCCCTTTCACACCTCTGGTCATGACAACGGTTTCACATCCCATCCGGCGATAAAGTTGTTCAACCAGAACTTTTTCATCCTTGGTTCGTGTTCTATATTCATGACGCAATTCCCCCTCGTGAATACAAACATAATCTGCTCGGGGATATTTTGAAATGGTGTGATAACCAATGTTAGAAGCATTTACCTGAGTATTAACAGCTAAAAATTTTTTCTCCTTCATTAAAAACTCTACAATCTTCTCTGAAATTAAGCCATGCCCATAGTCTGCCACAATGATAAGGTCATGATCTGGTAAATGCTGCTTCAATTTTGAGAGAAGAACATCTTCTTCATCACTTGTGATCAGTTCATCATTGATTTCATAAACTCCGAAAAGCTTAGACTTCGTATAAGCATCCACATAACGCGTTTTCACAAGAGTCGGGGAATTGGATTTTGTGATGCAATCTAGATGAACATTGGGTTTCAGATGATTTAAAACAAAATCGTTTCGATCTCGAGTATTGCCCTCATAACTCGCAATGGTGATTTTCTGGCAAAAATCTGACAGGTGATTCGCGATCGCTAACACGCCCCCTGCATAAGCCTCTGTTTGAAGTTTTTGCATGACCAGCATCGGTTCTTTTGCAGACTTCCCAATGGCATTACAAAAAACATATTCATCTATAATGGCTTCACCGATTAAAAGAACTCTAAGACTGGATAATTGGCTCAAATATTCTCTAATGGCCTGGGAAGAATATTTCCCTTTGATCCGATCGAGATACTCCATTTGCTCTCTCGTATAAAGGGGAAAATGCTGATTTAAAAGAGCTGACGAGCTAAACGTAACATCATTCGTATACCGAATTTCTCCATTCACAAAGCGTACCGACTCCTCTTCGAGGCCAATCATCCCCGTCACATCCTTTTGATGATCGCGATAGTCAGGCCCCTTTACATAAATATGAGGCTTCAAACACCGAATCGTTTCCACTGCGGTAGGCCATTCGTTGATGGCCACGTGATCAACAACATCTAAACTGGCGATCATTTCTGCGCGATGGTCCTGCGTAAAAACCGGGCGCATCGGACCCCTATTCACAAATCGGTCAGGCGTTAACGTGACCACCAAAATATCTCCCATGGCCTTGGCCTCTTTAAAATATCGCAGATGTCCCACATGTAATAAATCAAAGACTCCATGGCAGTGAACGATTTTTTTATCTTGCAAACGAAGGGCTTCAAGCTCTTGCGCTAAAACATCAAGGGTTTTAATTTTTCCATCTTTCAGTTGTAACATAAACTTATCCACGGAGATGATCTTGAATACAATCTGCAATTTTCGAAACAATCTTCATGCATTGGATACAAACCCTCTCGTCTGGCTCGAAGTTTGGAAGGACACTGCTGAGAGGATATTTTGATGGAAGATAAATCGAAATCTAGTAAATCACATTCATCTTCGGAAACAACTATTTCTTTTCCTGCTTTTCTAAGCAACATTATTAATTCATGTATGTTATGAGTCTTCTTTAAACCCATCGACAATTCTATACACAACGCCTTGAGATATTTTTCTGAAGATTGTTGTAAGTTTTGAAGACAGGGGTTGTAAAGATGGCTTTTAAGCAATATCTTTGCTGCCTCAAGATTCTCTTCAGCATATTTGGAGCCAATCATGAGTTTCATCGTTCATAGACAATCTCCCCCCTATTTATTTCCGATAAAAAGAAATCATTTTGTACATGGGGTCTTACCGGGATGATGTCTACAGCGATTTTAAGAAGCACAGGACGTATTTGCTTTCTATATTTTAAAGCTAGTTGTAGATATGATTTGTTGCTGCTTTGAAATATTGCTACATCCATGTCATGCGGATTTTCTGATTTTAAAAATGAACCAAATATAACAATACGCTGAATCTCTTTGTCGGATGAAAGACAGGAAACAAGTTCTTTCGTCAATTCTTTTTTTAAAGGGGCCGTAAACATATTTTTCTAATCCACGTTTGCCAAAAATTACTCCATTCTCCTAAAACAAACTTCCTAATCTGTTAACCCAGATGCTTAAACCAATCTTTCGTCGCAACTTCAATAGAATCTTTATCCCAGAGCGGGGCATCCCGCCACGCGTCAATGTGATCCAGCATGATGCGAACACCCTTTTGAAAGGAAACTTTGGGTTGCCAGTGTAAAATCCGCTTTATTTTATTGATATCCGCAAAGGTACAATTGGGTTCTCCAGGTCGTTTGGGAATATGAATCACATCCCCGCCCAATAATTCTACCAACTCGTTCACACGATAAGTATTCCCAGACCCCACATTAAAAATCTCGCCTGACACATTTGATTCGGCTGCCCGAAGAAGTGCATCCGCTACATCCGTGACAAAAGTAAAATCTCTGGTTTGATTACCATCTCCCACAACGGTGAAGGGTTTCCCCGCTAATTTCTGGGCCAGAAAAACACCAAAAACCGCCCCATAAGTTCCTGTTGTCCTAGACCGAGGACCATACACATTAAAAAATCGAAGAGAAACGGCAGGCATCTTGTAAGTCTTCTCCCAGTGAAGCACATATTGTTCACCCAAATATTTGGTTAAAGCATAAGGGTACATCGGTCGAATCGGCGCCGTTTCTGGCGTAGGATATTGATCGGGAATTCCATAACAAGAAGAAGAAGCTACGTAGATAAAGCGTTTGACACCTGACAAGCGTGCTGCCTCTAAAACGGAGACTGTTCCATCGACATTTGATCGATGATATTTGAGAGGTTCTTGAATTGAAGGGACAATATCAGCCAAGGCAGCTAAATGAAAAACCCAGTCTATGTTTTGAAATAAAGGCCTTATGTCAATCACATTTTCGACACCCATTTTATAAATCTTTAGCCCGCATTTCTCATCAGATTTCGTCGCGAGAGCGCCGAGTCCGCTTTGGATGCGAGGAAGACGACCGAGGCCATGCGAGGCATACTTTACAGTATGTTGAGCGTGGCCGACCGAGTCTGACGAAGCAGACGAGGCGGAAGCAGACGTTCGACCAGATGACTTCCGATAAAACCAGCTCCTCCTGTAACCAAGCAACGCATCTTAATAAACTCCCTCAACAGCTGTTCTCTCACCGAGAAAATCTGTACTCCAAGCTAGACGAGGTCGAACAGTACCACACCATCTCCCATAATATTCTTTCCTCATTTCACCTGTATCGTGAACATTAAATGACAGAACATAATCTTGAAGAATTTGTGTATCCGAAATCCCTTTACCAATAATGGCCGCAATACTATAGAGTCCTTCATTTAAAAAATTACCGGGTATGATACATACAGTCTGAAACAGACCCACCGGATAAGGTTGTCCGCTCCATGGGTCTTCGGTCAATGAAATGGATCTATGATTACTAGAAGAAAGAACGTAAGTTCCGACCGGATCTCGTAGCCAAATTGCTGCATACAATTTTGTTTGCGATTTCAAATTCCAATAGGTAATCTCAATTCGAATTTCCTTCGATATATCTACATCTGCCGTAGGTCCTTCCACCCCATCCTGAAAAATTCGTACTGAATGAAGACGAACAAGGTCATTCCCGGGAGCATTCGCAACATCTGGCCAAACCATCTCTCCTCCTAAAGAGCGAGCCACGGCCAGATACTCCTGAACAACTTCAGCGGCAGATCCATTTTTAACCACTTCTCCTTCTTTTAAGAGAAGAGCTCTCGGGCACAAATTCATAATGCTCGGCATATTGTGAGATACAATCACAACCGTGCGCCCCTCTTTCGCAACATCCCCCATTTTTCCCAAACACTTCTTCTGAAATTCGGCGTCGCCAACAGCAAGAACCTCATCCACCAAAAGCACCTCAGGCTCCAGATGTGCCGCAACAGCAAACGCTAACCGCACATACATTCCGCTTGAATAGCGTTTGACAGGCGTATCGATAAACTTCTCCACTTCAGCAAAAGCAACAATTTCATCAAATTTTCTTCGAATTTCGATTCGTTTCATCCCCATGATCGCGCCATTGAGAAAAATATTTTCTCGCCCCGTAAGCTCTGGATGGAAGCCCGTCCCCACTTCCAAGAGGCTTCGAACACGACCGTGAATTTCCGCCCTGCCCTCTGTGGGCTCTGTAATGCGGGAAAGAATTTTGAGGAGCGTACTTTTCCCGGCGCCATTGCGACCAATGACACCAACGACCTCGCCTTGCTTGATTTCAAAAGAGACATCTTTCAACGCCCAAATTTCATTATCGTTCAAAGGTTCAAAGGTTGAAGAGTTCAAAGATTTTCCAAAGTTCTGTAATCTTCTGATCTTCGAGTTGGCGAAACGAAAAGGGGCTGTAGCAAGCTGCGTTAAACGATCGCGAAAACTATAGTAACACTCCCGCTCCCCAATTTTGTAGAGCTTCCCTACATTTTCAACCCGAATGGCGATGTTGTCAGACATAAGTTATTGTTAAAAGTCTAGGAATACTTTTCACTTCGAAACTAACTCTCGAATCGTTTTAGCCTTGATTCTGCCCAATCTGGGTATTTGCATTAACTCTTCCTCTGTTGTAAGAGCAATGTCATATTTCTTCGTCAGAATATCCCCTATGCCAGCATCGTTCTCTCGAAAATCCATTCTGATATTCAACGGCAAATACCCCATGAGAGTATGAATTCTTATCGTATTCATTTGTTAATTGTGCTTGCTCTAGCCACATATCCCAATAGGCAAAGAGCTCTTCCTCCGATAAATTGCGCAAATCAAGATCTTCTTCACTTAAGAATTCGTCTTTTATTTTTTCCATCATCAAATCCTCCTCAAACTGAAAACGGCAGCACCCCAGATGCCCGAGTTGCAATTAGATGATGCGCTTCAAGAAGAGGATATCCTCGCACCTCTTTCTCCACTTGAATCCACATCTTTGACCATTCCTCAGCCGCTTTCATGTAGGCCTCTAGTCGCGCTTCATTTGCATGAATAAGATGTCGTTTCTCCTCATCAAGTGCTTGTTCAAGAGCTAACCTGCCTTGCGAAATTTTACCCAGGAGAGGGCGTTCGATTACAAGCTCTAACAAAATTTCAGGATGTTTTGCTGCAAGCATCATAATATCTCTTGCACTCCTTGAGTAAAGCATTTGATCCTTTGCACTGGAGAGCATCCGAGCCAGTTCCCCAATCACAGCATAATCCTTCTCCCGATTCGTCTCTTTTATTTCTATCAAGGTCTTAATATCCACAAAAGGAATATCCTTTCCTTCTTGTTCTACCCATAGTCTATCCAAAGCAACTTGGGGTATTCTCGGGGGACGCGTAACAAAATCCGTCCTTACTCGTAAATTGTTATAGCCAAATTCCAGATGAGAACTCCAACCACCCGATAGCCATCGAACATCCAAGGGTGCTCCAAATCGGTATTGTGCCCCATACTGGGACAAAACTTGCAAAACATGCCCCAGGGTCTCAAGTTCTTCTTTGAGTATCCAATCACCATCCTTACTCATCACAGCAAGATGGTGTAACACGACGGCCTGACCCGAGGAAAGAACTGCCCGCAGTTTTCCTTCATTAAATCGTTCCGTCAATTCAACATAGATATTCATTTACACCCCATCCACAAAAAATCGGTCCATCTTTTCAAACTTCCAAGAACACCGTCTTAATCCCCAATGCATTTGCGGATTTTGAAAAGGCCCGGTCTGCGGTCAAGGGGGTTAAATCTTCTGACACGGCAACGGCCAAATGCAGCGCATCGAAACTTCTCAGAGGCGTGCTAAACTCTCCAAGCCAATCCCTGGCCAGCCGATAATGGTGAGTCTCAATGGCAACCTTCAAATAAAAACTTCCCTCAGCATGAGAAAGATATCTTGCAAGAACTCGCCTGCCATCTGTGGACTGCATTTGTCCTTCACGAATCTTTCTGGACACCGCTGAAAATAATTCTACCTCCGTCAAAGGGCTGATGACAGATTGTCCCCTCATGAGATAATGTTCCACTTTATCGCTCAAAGCTTCAGGGCAATAGTAGGCGACCAAAACGCTCGTATCGATATAAAACATTAACAGCGTTCCTCACCTCTGGCTCGAATCACAAGAGAACTTAAGGATTCACCCTTCATGCGAATCGTCGAGCGAAACGCCTTTAGACTTGGCAGATGCCGAACTCCTCTTTGAGGAGGAATGAGACGAGCCACCTCCTTACCATGACGAAGAATACTCACCTCATCCCCTTCCTGAACCCGGTTTAGCAAGGAAGCAAACTGATTCCTCGCCTCTTTAACATTGATATTCACGATTGTCCTCCTCTCCAACTATGTACACAATAAGAGTACACTATTCTGAAGAGGATGTAAAGCAAATTAAACCCATGTTCTCTTACACTACATCCGCAAAAAAACGCTCCGTTCCTTTCTGATATTCAAAATGTGGTACCTCCCCTACACCGCGAGTGTCGTCGTTGCAACAAATCGATGCGCAATATTATCTACCATGACCCCAAAACCTTCTAACGTACGCACTCCAAGAAGATGCATATCCCCCTTTTCAGCAAAGACAACTTCGTCAATGGTTTCAAAGCCCTCAACACGCAAAACCGCATAGCCCACTTCTCTTTCGACAAGTTGCTTGGTTGCCGTTTGAAAACTTCGTTTTCGAAGAGGTAAAACCCCTATTCCCATCAGGACCTCTGCCGGTAACCAGGTCAGCTCTGAGCCTGTATCTACGAGCACCTCAAGAGGCAAGGTGCTCTTTTTCAAATCAGATGGATGAAGCGCAATCACATTGACTTTAAATATACTCATACACAGACCTCCCTCACCAGCATTTTAGCATGTATCAGATTCCTGGACTCGATTTAGCAAAGAAGCAAATTGACCCCATTTTTTACACCACATCCGCAAAAAATAGTTCTTTTCTTCTAAAGTAAGACATATTTATCTTTGCACCTTGTCATGAAGAAACTCAGGAGCCAGATCCAAACCATTTTCCCAAACGATGGTATCCATTTCTACTTTAAACTTCTTAAACCTCTTTTCATCTTTTAACTCCTTGACGATCGACCTATGATCATGATGAACCATCTCATGCAAATCCACAATCCCCTCGATTTTATCATTAAAAAAAACCCTTATTTTAAAATTCTCTACATATTCTGCCTTGACAACCCAATACATTTTTATGCCCTCCTAAACCAATTGTATTGAACATGAAAATGGGGAGGAGAATGATCATTGAAGTACATACAAATAACCATCCCAAGAAACCTGCTTATTTCTGGCATCTCATACCCTCTTCTATAATTTTATTTTAGGCATATGCACTTGACTTAAAGATGTCGTCCATTTGTAGTCACCCCATTTATGGGGCCATGCATGGATTGCCCGATAAATCGGGCGACTACGCTTGACGGATCAAGAATACTTGAGTCAAGTGTATATGCCTTTTTTATTTTAATAAAACAATCCCTGTTTTCACCAAGTTTCGCCTTTGTCCATTCATGCTATTGATCCTGAGCACTCGCCTATCCTTACACCACATCCGCAAAAAAGCGCTCCGTCCTACGAAAATAAAAAAGTCCGCCCACAAAAATAATAACGGCCACAGCAACAGAAATTCCTAAAGAGCCCCAATGAATGGGTTGATGTGCGAGGAAACAGGCCCGATGGGCCTCGATTAAACCACTCATGGGATTGAGCATCAAAAGCCAGCGATATTTTTCTGGCACCATTGAAGCGGGATAAATGACCGGCGTTGCGAAGAGCATCAACTGAATAAAAAAGGGAAGCGCATATTGAATGTCCCGATATTTCACATTAAGCGCGGAAAGCCAAAGCCCCCACCCTGTCGCAGCGATCATCGAGAAGAAAACAATCGCGGGGAGCATGAGAAAAGACACACTGGGAGGAAAGCCGTAGTAAAACATCATGCCCAGGAGAATAACCACCGCAATGGCATAGTCCATCAATCCCGAAAGAGTGGCTGAAAGAGGGATCACAAGTCGTGGGAAATACACCTTGGTCAAGAGATTTGAACTCCCCACGAGACTCGCCCCTGAGTGAGAGAGGGCTCCTGAAAAATAAGTCCAAAGAAGAAGCCCTGAATAAGAAAAAATAGGATAAGGAACGCCATCCGAGGGAAGGCGGGCAATTTTTCCAAAGAAAATGGTGAATACGACCATGCTAAAGAAAGGTTGGATAATCGCCCAAAGAGCCCCCAAAACCGTTTGCTTATACCTGACCTTGATATCCCGCCAGGTCAGAAAATAGAGAAGCTCCCTAAAATCCCACAAGGCCTTCCAATCAATGGGAACCCATCCCTTGGAAGAACGAATGATGATTTTGGGAATAGAAGAAACCGATGAAGCTGATATTTCCTGAGCCATTATTCTCTTTTCATCTTTTTGAATTCATGATCTATTTCTTGAGCGCCTCTGCCAGAACATTCCAAACGTGGTTCAATTTGTTCAAAACTTCCTCATTAGGAAGCGGAATTTTTAAAATAGGCCGCCCGGTGTTCTGATCCTTTTCAACAAAAGATGAAAAAGAAGTTGATCCCGAAGAAGATTTTGAAATGACGTCTCTCAATTTTTCGAGCAGTGTAACACCCGCCGTCATCAGTTCATGCATGGGTTGAAGGGGCGCCTCAGCTCCCTCGGATTCTTGTTCCTCTCTTTCAAACTCTGAACCGGTGTCTTGCGTGACCTCTTTAGGCTCAAGCTTGGGGGCGACCCCAGAAGAAGACTTTGCCACAAGCTCCACCGTCTTCATAAAGCGCTTAAACCTGTCTTCTCCCATAAAGACCTCGCTTTGACCCCCATCCAAAACCCCTTCGAAAAGGGATCTCTTAAATTTGAGAAGTTTCAGCAACTCCTCTTCAATGGTCCCTGAAGAGATAAAGTGAACCACATGAACAGGTTTCTTTTGCCCCAGCCGATGAACCCTCGCGATACGCTGCTCCAAAACAGCCGGGTTCCAGGGACAATCCAAATTGATGACCATGGAGGCACATTGTAGATTGAGCCCCACACCCCCTGCGTCTGTGGAGAGAAACACTCTTGCCTTAGGATCGTGATGAAACCGGTGCAAGAGATCCTTGCGCTGCCGACTCGGCACCCCGCCATGCAAAGATTCAAATCCAACTCCAATCTCTTCGAGTCGTTCCGCTACCAAACGCGTCATCCTTTCCCACTGACTGAAGATCACGACCTTTTCTTCCTCTCGCTCAAATACCTCTTTTAGAAATGTCATCATCTCATCAATTTTAGGCCCTTTGCGAGTCTTCTCATCCAAAATAAACGTGTTATTACTCACCATGCGCATGGAATTGAGGCAAATCATCAAGATCTGCCGATCCTTTTCAGACAAAAATTTAAACCGCCGCCATTTGTTGACCAAACGACAAACGGTCTCGTAATTTTCCTGATGAATTTTCCATTGTTCTTCTGTGACCGGAACAAAAAAATGCTTCTCGATTCGGGGCGGCAACTGCTCAAGCACCTCTTTTTTGTGACGACGGATGAGAATAGAAGAGAGGCTCGAGCCAATTTCATGCAAGGACCGGTAGCCCACCACCTTTCCATTTTCATCCAAAACTTGATGCTTCTCCAAAAATCGAAAGAGCGGCCCCAATTTAAAACGATCCACAAATTCCACAATCGAGTGAAGTTCTTCAAGACGGTTCTCCAGAGGCGTTCCCGTAAGAACAAGCGCATAAGGAGATGCGATTCTCTTAATATTTCGAGCCGTTCTGGTTTTCCAATTTTTAATGCGCTGGGCCTCATCCAAAATCACCAAATCCGGGGAAAATTTTTGAATAACCTCTAAATCATTTTGAACCGCATGATAGGTCGCGATCTTAAAAAATTCAGGCCCCAAATATTGCTCTCTTCTCTTAAGAAAAGATCCCTCAATGGCGCATGCGGACCGCGTTGTAAACTTTTCTATCTCCGAGAGCCATTGATACTTTAAAGACGTTGGGCAAATGACAAGAACCTTCTCAATCCCAAATTCTTTCGCCATCAACTCGGCTGCCCCCATCGCTTGAATCGTCTTCCCTAACCCCATGTCATCCGCGATCAGGGCACGGCCTGCCTTTGCCGCAAAGAGAATGCCTTCCTTCTGATAGGGATAAAGCGAGGTCTTAAGAAGCGCATCCAAACGAGGGTCATGAACCCCTTGTGAATACCGCTCCTCTATCAAACGCCGTCTGCGACGATCCTCCCTCATCTCAACAATAAATTGAAACGCATCAGAGTAACAGCGGAATTGCGGATCGAGTCTTAGTACCGCCTCCAGGAATTTTTCGAAGTGATCGTAGGCCTGGGGGAGAAGGACATGATTCTCATCAAAATATCCTGAGGCGAGCTTCTTCAAAGAATCGATCTGGCGAAGTCCTATCCTCAAGACAACTTTCCTTTCCATCCCATACCTCAAAGAGATAGAAGAATAAGACGGCGTAAAACCCTGCTTAAAAATGGCAGAGGCCCCGCGCTTTCTTTTGAGCTGATGAAGCGTGTACTCAATATGCTTACAGGTGCCCAACGTATTGATTTTAAAATCGGGGCAGGAACAATAATTAAGACCGATCTTTTCGCTTCGAATCGCGACCTTGTAAACTTTTTGATTTTGAGGATTCGTCACCTCAAAATCAGAAAAGACAGGATGCCCATTGAGATTCTTAACCTTGAAATTCTGATCCAACGCATACTGCCGCCGCAAGGCCTTCTGCCAATCCTCATAAGAGAGATTGGCCGGCTTAAAATAATAGGGGACTCTTTCTGATGACGTGATACGAGATTTCTTAGATTTTTTAGCGATCATAAAACACCCCTGCTATCAATAGTCAACACACCCTGAGAATATAAATTCTTATTTAAACACCCAACCCCGCTTCGCAAAATGCCTTTTCAAGCAAATCATCTACCTTAAGTTTTTTTGCCCAATCTCTAAGATAAGGGACCTGAAGTTCTTTACCTTGCACCTTCATCACACCGAGAACATCCGACCACTGACGATCTGAAATTCTACCCGACATGTTATACCATTCTAGCTTATTAAGAATAACATCCTCAGCGGAGGCAAAATAGCACTCTAACCCGCCAGATTCCTGTCCCAAAACATCTTTTTCTTTTCTTCGAAAAGCCTCATAATCGTATTCACGGTCCTTTAAAATAAAAATATCTATCTTCATCATTGTTTGCAAATGTATCAGGTTAAATGAAGACCTGTTTTGAATAGCCTCGACCATGGATTCTTCCGAAATATAGTATTGATCTGATAAGCGCTTAATTAAAGGTTGAATCTGTGCCTTGCAAATGTTAGCTACTAGATCAATATCTAGGGTCGTACGTGGCACACCACAAACAGAACTAGCCACTGAACCCCCTATTTGATAAGAAACATCCAACGCCTCAAAAGCAGTGATCACGTTTCGAAGCGCCAAAAGAATATCCGAATTATCCATGTTTGGCTATTTGCTGATATCGCTTCACACGTTCGGATAATTCGGGGCCATAATTCAACGACAGAAAAAGAAGATTCCTTTCCTCCGATGCCATCTCGGGATTCCGTCTGGCGATCGCTCTTCTGGAAAGTTGATTTATGAAATGAGTCAAAGAACACATGATTTCAAAACGACGAGGCCTTCCAGCCTCCCGCAAAAGCTTGATCTGCACCCTCTCTGCGTCAGGACTCGTATCGGTAAATTTCAAATTTGTAGCCTATTTTTTAATCCTTTCAAAATTCTCTCCCCCCTTTCTCACTCAAAAGCACCGTTTCCCGATCGGATGAATATTCAGCTTTTCCAATGATAAGATCGACAACAGCCAAAAGCCAAAGCTGATGAATTGTTTCGACAATATTATAGGCCTTACTCCCAACCCATAAATTGATATCCCCCAACTGCCTTAAGGGATTATCAGGCTCAAATCCTGAAAGCGTTATAATTTTTCCACATTGCTTTTGACGAGCCGCTTGACAACCATTTAAAATATTCTTAGATCGTCCGCTGGAAGAAATCACAATTAAAGTATCGCCAGGTTCGCCATAAAAATAGACCGCCTTTTCCACCCAGCGTTCATAGCCGTAATCATTTGAGAAGCAAGTAATGAGTCCCGCCTCATTAAAATTGATACACCGTACACCTGCACTTTTCGTGAGATCAACGCTCAAATGCCCTGCAATTCCGGCGCTTCCGCCATTTCCCGCGACCATCACCTTCTTCCCAGCCCGCTGAGTCTCTTCCAAAACTTCTTTTATCGAAACAAGAGTATCTAAAACCTCAAACCCTGGGACCAAGGAGGCAGCGGCCATCTCAAAATATTTTTCTAAGAAGATGCGAGGTTCACCTGGAGTGAACACCCTTTCTTTTTTTTCGGACACTGGACTCACTTCCTTCTTTTAACCTTCTTAGCAAGAACTTTTTCTGAAACGCAATAATGCTTCAAGAGAGTCTTAGTAAAATCTTCCAAATCCTTCAAATGGTTCTGAAGAATTTTTTTTAATATGTCAACATTCAACTCCTGATATTGATGAACAGCAATATTGCGAAATCCAACCATCGCTTGAAGATGCTTCGATAAAGAAGCATCGATTATTTTACCCTCGGCAAGAAATTTAAACTGATCTTTAAGGCTGGTTGGCATCCCGAGTTTTTCTTCCGAGACAACATGGGCCGCCAAATCCATGGCGGCTTGAATGGCCCTTTGCAAATTCAAAACGAAAGCGTCCTGAATCATCATGTCATCCAATTTAGAAGCCTTTAATCCTGTCATCTCGACAATACGCTTCAAACAACGATGAACAATGGCCGATTTTTCTAAAATGATGTCTGCGTCAATCATAAATGCTCCATTTCACCAACGCCTTTTCAACAGGGAGGCGAACTTGTTTTAAATCAAAATACTCATTCAAAGCCCTGATGAAAAATTCCTGAGCGATCCGCGGCTTCTTGACCATTAAACACTTTCCGTATTTAATGACCTGATGCTTCAAAATGGGTGAAACCTCATCCAAATTAACCAAGTCCACATCTCGATTAAACTTTTCTGAAAGCTCCATCTTCATTTGAACGAGCTCTCTATACGATGGATCCTTTCCCCTCTCGTACAAAAGGCCCATATCAATATCACTCCAACGATTCTGCTGACTTTTAGCAAAAGAACCATAGAGATAGACGGCCACAAGATGCGTACGCGGACGCCTTTTGAAATAAACTGAAACCTCCTTTTCAATCTTTTCGGAATTCATCACGCCGCCGCCTCTTGCCGGGGATATCTCCAATAAAGCCCATCGGCAATTCCTTTCGAAAGCCATTGGGCAAAAGGAAGCGCCGAGGTCATTCCGGGAGAGACCACATTCAAGAGATGAATGGAACGGCGAGTCGTTTCAACTACCAAATCATCTTGAAATTGGCCGTCCGATCGAATGAGCTGGGCCCGAATTCCAACTCTTTTGGCTAAAGTTAAATCTTCTAATCGAAGTCCATCCACTAGTCGGCTTGCCTCTTTTAAAAAATGTTTTTTGCTGCACGAATTTTTTAATTCACTCCAAGCGACCTCCCTTAAGAGGCGATTTGTTCGAAGGGCCTTCCAAAGTCCGCGATGAAAAATCATTTGAGAAAAATCTTTCAAATTAAAACTCCATTTACTGTAGGCCTCTCTTCCAAAGGCTGGAACGGCATTGGGCCCAATGAGAATCGAACCTGCAATAGTTTTAGTGAGATGAACTCCCAAAAAAGGAAATTCAGGATTGGGAACGGGATAAATCATGGAATTGATAATGGAGACGCTTTTTCCTCCCACTACAAAGTACTCCCCTCGAAAAGGATTAATCATATATTCCCGACCCACCTTCATTAAGTGGGCCAAGCGATCGGCATGAAGGCCCGCACAATTAATCAACAATTGAGCCTGATACGTCCATCGATTTGTTGAAACCTTAACCTCGTCTTTTCTTTCCTTAATGTGCATCACTTCTTCCCCAAATCCAAAACCAACCCCCAACCGCTCGGCATCGTCACGCAAGGCTTGGGCAAATTTTACTGAATCGACAATGGCGCCCGTAGGGGAAAAAAGGGCCGCAAGACCCTTGACATTGGGCTCACGACGACGTACTTCTTCGATGGAGAGGATTTCAATTCCAGGAACCCCATTTTTATCTCCCTTCGCCTTTAATTGATGAAGACTAGGGAGCTCCTCCTCGCGGGTTGCAACCACATAAGTTCCCACCTCTTCACAAGGAATCTGTCTTTCCTTGCAATAAGCCCGAGTCTGACGATTTCCATCCACACAAAGCTGGGCCTTTAATGTACCGGGCTTTTGATTAAATCCAGAATGAATGACACCGCTATTGCGCCCGCTGGTATGAAAGGCAACGCCATTTTCTTTTTCCAAGACGAGCACGCGATCAAAACGCCGCCCTAATTCTTTTGCGAGAGAACACCCCACAATCCCTCCCCCCACAATAAGAATGTCATAGAGACGGTTCACAAACGACTCTCTAAAAGATTCAGTAATCTTTTCATCAAAGGGGCATAAATTTTAACATCTTTATAAATCTCTTCTGCTATATTTTCATCGTAAGTATGTGAAGTTTTATTTCTACTATCTGTCATCTTCAATAAGAGTTCTGTGTCTTCAGCCGTGGTAAGCCCCGCTGAAAAAACTTCTCTGAAACATGATTTAGGCGAGTTAGTCTCACTCCCTTCTTTCTCTCTGAGATAAGACCGCATCAATTTCCAAAACACTTCGAAGGTATACTCAAATCTCTGAATGGTTGCGTCTCTCACAATGACGGAGTAGCGCTCTTTGAGAATCGCTTCTAAAGTCTTGAACGCTTTTTTAGCACTCTGATACTTTAAATCTAATTCTTCCATATCACGGCATCCTTCATGACTGCTCTCTTAAACCGCGGAGAGGCCTCTTTCAAATTCACAACATCCACTTTGTAAGGAATCGTTGACTCTTCAATTTTCTCCCTCAGAAGAAAAATCTTTATCTCCTGCTTCCCCTTTGGAATAATCCCAATATCCACATCCGAAGTTGCGTGATGTGTTCCTCTTGCTCGTGAGCCATATAGAACAACCTTGGCATCCTCCCCTTTGAAAAAATCAGTGACCATCTCTCTGAGACGAACCAGATATTTGTCTTCCTTTAAACTCATAGTCTCTCCCTCTGAAGACACAGAGCTCCGCCCTTTCAGTCACATCTTTTTTCCTGAATGTGACCTAGCATTTTTTTCAACGTTTTATCTTGTGCTTCCAAAAATTCCTAATGCTATTGCGAAGGAGACATTTTAAGTTTTACATTGTCCGACAAGATTTTTGATGTTTGATTTTTGGATTTTCATTATTTTCATATCATCTCAATATTTGCTTCATCAATCTCGATCGATATGGACTTCATAATGAGATCAAATGAAACCACCAAACGACAATTTTTATCCTTTCTCACCACAAAACCTTCTACCCCTTTAAAGGGACCCGACTTCACTCGAACAGGCTCTCCAACTTTTAAATAGGGAAAGGGGTCGATTCGAATCTCCTCTTCAACAAATTTTTGAATCGCCAAAATCTCTGCCTCAGGAACTTGAACAGCAATCTCATCTCTATCTCCAACAAAACGAACAGCTCCTTTGGTATTTAAAATTTTATCGCGATTGATAAAAGGAAAGTGAACAAAAATGTAACTTCTAAATAGAGGTTCTTCAATGATGATTCTCCGATCCGACCATTGCTTTTTGATTTTGCGCAGAGGAAGAAAACATTCAATCCCCTTTTTTTGCAATTCTTGACTCAGAAATTTCTCATGACGGGACCGTGTATAAAGCGCATACCAAAAAGGGGTAAACCACATCGGGTCAAGATCCAAATCAGAAAAATTATAATCGAAAATCTCCTCGCGGGAAGATAAAACTCGAGATGAAGGGACTTCTAATACCGACCCATTAGGCAACTCTTGAAAACGTTCTTGAATCAGAGAATCCATCTGACTCCAAACTAATTTGATTTAACCCAGAATTTGCAATAGGCCGCGGAATTCGACGCAAGATCTTGGCCACCTTGGCCTTCAGAAAGCCTCGACAGACATCTGTCAATGTATGCCTACGTTTCCCCCTTCGGGGACCTTGTCTTCAGGCCAATCTGGCTCAAGCTCTTGCTCTTGAGTTCTCGCGTCTATTGCAAAATCTGGGTTTAGTTAAAAGCGCACCATCCAAATCAAAATCGGGACCATTTCCAAAGAGTATCAGAGTATTCTTGGTAGAATGATATGTCCAGCTTATTACTAAAAATAATCCAACGGAGTGTAACAAAAAATGAATCTCCCTTTCAAATGATTTCGAATTTTTTTATAACTAAAGATACGAAAGGGCCTCGCAAGGATCTAAACGGGACGCCTTGGAGGCTGGATAAAGGCCAAAGATCAGTCCCATCCAAAGGGTAAAATGAAGGGCTGCCCCCACGGTATTCCAAGAAAATACGGCCTCCCACCTCTCAGTCCCTGGAAGCCACACATTCAAAGACCATGCCACAGAATCTCCCACCCAAATCCCTAACAAAATTCCAATTCCGGCCCCCATAAAAGTCAAAAAGAGTGACTCAAATATAAATTGAAACAAAATATCCCACGATGTTGCGCCCACAGCCTTGCGAAGACCAATTTCTTTCACCCGCTCTGCAACTGAAACTAAAAGAACATTCATCATCCCAATTCCCCCAATCAAAAGACTCACAAAAGCAATGGCCCCGAGCGCCCATTGAAAAGCTCGCGTCATTCGACTTTTCTGTGAAAGAAGGGCCTCCTGATTCCAAATCTCGATATCTTGACGATTTAAAAGACGTCGCGTTTGATCCATCACTTGTTGCGTTAAATCGGACTCCTGGGCCCGAATCCATATCCCTTGAATTTCCCGAAAATGCCCTTGAATCTCCTGTAAAGAAGAAAGAGGCATTAAAATCTGATGATCAAAATCGACCCCGACCGTTCTGCCCTTTTTCTCCAAGACCCCAACAATTTGAAAACTTCCTTCCCAGATATGAAGAATTTGCCTTAACGGGTTCTGAGAGTGAAAAAGTTCTCTTGCCAAATCTGAACCGATAACGACTACTCTCTTCTGATTTTCCAAATCTTGATCCGCCAAAAATCGGCCCGATGCCATTTTTAATTCCCGCACTATTTGATAAGAGGATGTCACCCCTTCCACGGTCATGGCCCGATCCACATTCTCGATTCTCATCAATAAAGCCGAACTTAAAGTTGGGGCATAAGCTGAAATCCCTTTCAATTGAGACAGGCGTTCACCCTCGGCTTCAGTCAAGGGCAAATAGTCTAAATGTCCTCCCTCTTGCAAAGTGGGACGAGCCGATACATAAATCAAATTGGCCCCCATGGACTCAACCGTTTTCATGATTTTACGCCGTGTTCCCTCCCCAATCGCCAAGGTCACCAAAAGAGCCAATATTCCAAAAACAATTCCAATAATGCTTAAAATCGACCTCAATTTATGAGACAAAAGCATTTGGCAAGAAACTTTGAAATTGTCCCTAAACATCATAAAAAATGTCATGATACGGATTCCCCTGAATCATTTTATCCACCTATTTTTCCATTCTTCCATCTCTTAAATAGATCTTCCGCTCGGCCTCATGGGCAATGGAAGCATCGTGTGTCACCAGGACAAGCGTTACGCCCTTTTGATGAAAGGTCTTTAACACTTCCAAAATCTCTTTTCCCGTCTGGCTGTCCAAATTTCCAGTGGGTTCATCCGCTAAGATCAGGGAAGGAGAACTGACCAAGGCCCGCGCAATCGCAACTCTCTGGCACTCTCCTCCTGATAATTGTCTTGGAAAATGATCCTGTCGATCAAGAAGGTTCACTTTCTCCAGAGCCTCCAACGCTCTTGCCCTTCTTGTTTTGAACCCTACATGCTGATAAATCAAGGGGAGCTCAACATTTTCTAAAGCTGAAAGAGTCGGCAACAAATGAAAGGATTGAAAAACAAAACCTATTTTCTGACTCCGAAGAGAGGCCAACTTTTTCTCTCCTAATGAAGAAATATTTTCACCTCTAAAAACAACCGCTCCTTCACTCGGACGGGCCAGAAATCCTAAAATATGAAGAAGCGTACTTTTTCCAGATCCACTCGGCCCTAAAACAGAAATAAATTCTCCATCATAAACCTCAAGGGTAATACTTTTAAGCGCTTCCACCTTTTTCTGAGCTAGAAAAAAGGTTTTGGAAACCGCTTTTAAAGAAACCAGAACTGAACGAGGAGGTTTTTTTGAAATAGGCTTCGACAGGGTAGAAAATTCTTTTAGAATGGCTGTTTGCATACAATTATAATACCCCTTTTAATTCCCCTTTGAACTAAAAGGGAAGATTCTTTTCTTATAATACTTAATCTAATGAACTCCTTAATTTTGATTTTTGACTTTTGATATTTGATTTTCTTCACTAGGGAGCACCACTTCTTCCCCCTCTTTCAGCCCCTCAACAATCTCAATCTGTACATCATCGCTCATTCCAGTTTTAATGGGTCTAAACTCTTTTTTGCTATTCTTCAGGGTCCAAACGCCTGTCTCCTCGGCCTTACGAACCACAAACTGAATAGGTAAGGTCAGAACGTGAATTCGCTCATCCCTTAAAATTTCATAATCAGCTCCAACCCCTAGACGAACCGGGCCTTCTATTTGTTTCTCCAGAGAAAGTTGAACTGAGAATTTACGTGTATTGGCAAAGCTTTTTGCAACCAGAGAAACCTCCGTCACTTTGGCCTCCCGTCTTTCGCTCTCTCCTAAAAGCTTGACCCAGGCCGTGTCTCCCTTTTTAATTTTATGAACATCCCCCTCATAAACCTCGCTCTGAACAACCCAAGGGTCCTCAGTATTGACCAAATTGACAATTCCATCCCCCAGAGAAAGCGTATCCCCTTCCTTTTTCAAAATATCCACCACCCAAGCATCAAAAGAGGCCTTCACTTCATGTCCCTTCCATTGCTCCTTAAGATGCTTCCATTCCGATCTCATTTTATAAAGCTCGGCCTTTTTTAAGGCAATCTCTTGAGGTGAGGGCCCCTTGGAAAACGTCTCATACCTTTTAACCGCTAAAGTAGCCTCTCGCTCGGCCGTCTCAAATTTATTTTCAAACTCATCTAAACTTTTTTTAGAAATAAACCCTTTTTCATAAAGCTCTTTCTCATCGTGAAATTCCTTTTTTGTTTCCTCGGATGACCGCTCGGCTTTTTCTAAAGCCTCTTTGGCTTCGAATAAAGAAGTATTTTCTGAAGGGGATTGAACACGTTTTAACTCCGCTTTAGCTTGTTCAATCTTTGCCTTCAGAAGCCTCATATCCTGGCTAAAACCCTCATTTTTAATTTTAAAAAGGAGTACATCTTTATGAAGCGTTTGTCCTTTTTCACAATAGACCTTTTCTAAAATGCCGGGGAAACTGGCCTTTAACGAAATCACATCCTTTGCATCCAAAATACCGACCCCACGAACCACTTGACGAATATCTCCATAGATGACTTGTCCCTTGATTAAATCTGAGACCGGTTCATGAAAAGATTGAGAAATCCAAAATCCCGAAATGCCAAGAACACCAATGGGAAGAATCCACCACATGACTTTAACGGGTCTCATTGTCATTAGGAAAACCACATCACTTATTTTTAATCCAATTAGAAATGGAAGACTTTAGCTCGTTAGATTTGAGAGGAAATCATACAAATCAACCAGTCATCATAAACGCCTGGAAGTTTTCTCTGAATAAAGAAAGGGTTCTTCCTCCATCCCCCTCAGTGCTTGAGAGAGGGCGAGGTTACTCCACAAATTATTATTTTCCATTTCTGTCTTACTCTCCAAATACTCGACAAAGTCAAGTATTTCAGCTTGAAGAGGTTCGGGTAAGTGTCGAACATGTTCTGTAATCTTCTCGCTAACAGTCATAAGCGTCCCCTTCCACAGCAATTCCAACGATCTTTCGAGATCATCGTGTGCGATGAAAGTTCTCTCCATCATGCTTTTTCTGTAGTCGCCCGATTTATCCCCCCACCCCATATGGATGACTGGCCTTTCCTGATGAGATTTGGTTTACTCATTATGAAGGGTTCAACCAAAAAACAGCAGCTAAAAAAAGAAAGGAACAGTCACCCATCCATTCTAATCCAGTTGTTATCTTTAGCACGTTCGTAAGCTTATGACTCGTGCATTGATCGCTAAACAATCCCGCCACCTTCGATAGATTGGGTGGGGGGATAAATCGGACAATTCATGCAACAGCCCCATAAATGGGGCGACTACAAAATGAGCCTCACTCCCATATCAAAGGCTATCATAAAAACAGATTCATTTCAATTCCCTGAATGATATTGCTACTCAGGTATTGGGAGTCGCTCAAAGAAATGAGTTTCCCAGATTTTTCTGGGAAACTCATTGGAGCTTTTCAAAAACACTCAACTAAAGTGAGCAAGGTCTATTCCTCTAACTCAACAATATAGGCCGCCCCATTTGGGATATCATTTGGGTAGGTAGAAGCACCAATGATTGCCCTTGTGCCCCTTATCTCGACTGCTTCTCCAAAATATCCCTCATCAGAACCTCCGTCATAAGTATTTTCCTCTACCCACTGACCCTCTACCAAACGATAGAGGTAAACCAATTGGGAATTAGAATTAGGGACTCCCACAAGCATCCTATTTCCACTCATCGAAATGCTTTGTCCAAAGGATCCATCTTCTGACAACTCCTGAACAAGGCTCCATGCAGTCTCATCCCAATTATAAATATAGACTTTACCCTCAGAAAACTCTCCTATAGCAATGACGTTACCAGAAATTCCAGTGGCATATCCACAGTTTGTGAAAGTCTTTTGAGTCTCTGGATAAACCGAAGCTGTTTGCAACCATCGCGTCGCGGTCCTCGTAAAAATGTATGCACCTCCATAGTAGTTATTTATAAAAGGATTTCCTACAACCATCTTTTTCCCACTAAAGCAAACGTTATACCTTCCCAAACGATCACTATTGTCTGAATCATCATCTTTTGCCTTGATTTTTTGATAAGAAACCCAACTTCCATTTTTAGAGCGTTTGTACGCATAAATGGAGCCTTCATTGGTATCATAGTTGGCACTGACCATGGCCTGATCTCCATCCAAGAAAAGAGGCGCTCCATACTCTTGGTAATTGGATTGCCCCGTAACCAGTTTTTGAACATTTTTCCACTCCCCTTCCGAAATTCGTTCATAGACATAAACGGCACCTTCGTTGTAAGCCGTTGGATCCCCTTCATAGGAAATATCCTCAGCATAAGCTCCTACAAATAGGGTCGATCCGCTGACTGAGACGGAAGACCCAAAATACTGATATTGTTGCTTAACTTCAGGAGGAACCAGCTTTGTGACAAGCATCCAAGACCCATCAGCCTGTTTTTCGTAAACGTAAGCAGCTCCAACACTTAAAAGTCCATCTTGAATATCATAAGGTGCCCCCACAACTGCATAATTCTTATCAATAGAGACTGTTGCTCCAAAGCTATTATTATAATCCACGTCCTGTGCTTGTAGCTTATAGGCTGGATATTCTGACGCCTCGGCATATACCTCTATCGTTAAAGCTAAAAAAAAAGCCATCATAATCTTTCCCATCCATTTGTTTATTTTCATAAATATCCCCTTTCTTAATGGTAAAGACACCTAAAAGATGAAGAAAGTAAAAAAATCGTTTCAATGTCCAGACTTTGACACTTGAAAAAAATAATGTCTTCATAATCAAGAAATTACAGAAACAGACTGTTTTTGTGCCAGCAGGTTTTTCATAACTTCTGTTAGTTTTAGCACCTTGGGAGGGATTTTAATGCGATCCCACACCCACCCCTTTTGCCAAACGAGCCTTGGCCTTCCACACCTCTAATCTCAGGGCGAGAAGACGAAGCTCTGATCTTTTTAAATTTAACTGAGCCTCTTCCCATTCATAAGGGGAAAGCCGGTCCTTTTTAAATTCTGCTTCAGCTTTTCCAACTTCCTCTTGAATAAAATTCTTTTCCTGCATCCCCGATTCTAAGTTAACTTTGGCATTCATCCATTCGTCATACGCCTCTTCAACTTCCTCACTCACTCTTCTCTTCGCCTCCTTCCATTGAAATTGCGCTTTCCTTTCAGCCATTTCGGCAAGAGAAATCTGTAATTTGATCTCCCCCCCATCATACAAAGGATAACGCGCAATCACTCCGGTGCGAAATTGAAACGAATCCCCCTCCCTTTCTAAATCATCCAAGGCAAAGGCATTTCCCGCAAAAAGATCGAGTCGAGGCCAACGCCCGAGTTTGGCGACCTTAACCGCCTTTCGACTTAAGTCCCATTGAATCTCGGCCTCTCGAATTTCAACCCGATGAAGAAGAGCTTTATCGATCAAGACCTCCTTCGAAAGAGGATTTTGTTCCTCTTCTCCAAGGGGATTATCAATCCCTTCCATATCCGAAAGGTCAGAACGCTCTTTTAATTTCTGGAGCAGCTTCTGATATTCTCTTTTTAATTTTTCTAGCAAATTTTTATGATCAAAAAATTGAACTTGAGTTTTGAGAAAATCAGCCCGCCTTAACCTTTCTTGCCTCAATTCGACCTGAGCCTTTTCCCGCGTCTTTTCAATTAATTGAAACTCCTCCAACTGAAGGTTAAGCTCCGCCTCTTTTTGCAGGGCCTCACAAATTAGAACCTTCATCTGATAAGCCAGCTCAAGCTCACGACTCTGTCGATGGAGCCTCGAAATTTCAACCTGGGCCTTGGCCTGCTCAATGCGATAAGTCACCCATCCATTCTGAAAAAAATTCCAATCCAAAATGAGATTGGACCCCGCATTGCGATCCAATTCAAAACTTCCCAGAGAAAAAAGGTCAACCCCTAAATTTCCCTGTAGGGAGAGCTTGGGCCAATAGGCCGTTTTTGCCACCTTCAATTCCTCTTGGGCCCTTTCAATATCCTCATCCATTAATTTTAAGTCTTGAGAAACCTTAATAGATCGATCCACCAATTCATCCATTCCATAAAATTTTGCATGGGCCGAATAAGTTAAAACAGAAAGAAAAGCAAGCACGGCAAAACTTGAGGAAAGAAAAACTTTAGAAAATTTCACTTCAAAATCCTCATCATTAAGAAAGTGGATAACCTGAAGTTTTGAGTCTATCAAAAACAGAACCCATGCACATTATATAAAAAGATTGAGAATAGATTTAATGGATAATTGACAATTGAAAATGGATAATTTTTGAATTGATTTTACCTTTATTATCAATTGTCAATTTTTTTCTCAATTGTCTATTGTCAATTTTTAATGAAATCATGCTAGAATAAAAACTATGATCCTTCTTACAGGCTCAACAGGATTTTTAGGACAAAACCTTTTACCTCACCTTAAAGAAAAGGGTTATGCTGTCCGATGCCTCATTCGCCAAAACTCCTCGACCGAATGCCTCAAAAATTTTTGCGAAGACAAAGTCATTGGCGATATTTTGGATGAATCCTCGCTCAAATATTCTATGCGAGGAATTGACACCGTCATTCACTTGGCAGGAATCCGAATGGAAATAGGAAATGTCAACTTCGAATCCATCTTCTATTTGGGCACACGTCATATCGTCGATGTTGCAAAAGCAGCCGGCGTCAAGCGATTCATTTTCTTAAGCACCTTTGGCGCTCGACCCAAGGCGAAAAGCCGATTCCATCATTATAAATGGCTTGCTGAGGAATACCTCAAACACAGCGGTCTTAAATACACCGTATTGCGCCCTACGATCATTTATGGTCCTCACGACCATTTTGTAACAAAATGGATGAGAAAACTGAAAAACCTGCCCATCGTCCCCATCCTCGGACGAGGGAAAAATCTGATTCAACCGATTGGTGTTGAAGATGTTATTCAGTGTATTCTCAAAAGCTTAACAGACCCTACAAAAGAAGGAATCACTTATGAATTGGCAGGACCCGATCGCCTGAGCTTTAGAGAAATTGTGCGCCAGATTGGAATTTTTATCGGTCACAAACGAAAACTTTTCCACTGGCCGCTTTCTCTGGTGAAATTTTTTGCTCATCTGAGCGAATTCCTTCTTCCCCATCCCCCCTTCACACGAGACGAGCTTTGGCGCTGGATGGAAGACCGCACCTCGGATCATCACAAAATTGAAAAGGAATTCCAAATCAAACTAACCCCTTTTAAAGAGGGATTAAAGCAGTATTTTGGACCAAAATTATAGAAAATGATCTAAATGGCATGATTTATTATATATTTAACTCATTTTATTAAAGATACTTATAAAAATAATGATGATTCTGTTGACCATACTCCACAAATGGCGTACAAATATGGAGTAAGGTCTATAAGCACAATGTAAAACTTAAAACGTCTTCCTTGCAATAGCATTAGAAATTTTGGATTTTAAGTTGTCATTTTACATTTTGACTTTTGAATTTTAAATTATTATTTCACTCATGATATTCCCCAAACACATCTTTAAGCATCCGAATCATTTCACCCAATGTGGCACGAGCCTCAATCGCCTCCATAAAAATGGGAATCAGATTTTCTTTGGACTGGGCCCCCCGGCGAATCTGATCCAGCGCTTTCTGAACGACCTGAGCGGATCTCGATTTTTTCAATTGACGCAAACGGGCCTTTTGAATTTTTTCCACAGAGGGATCAACCTTTAAAATACTCATTTTGGAGGCCTTTCCCTCTTTGAAACGATTGACCCCTACAATCACCCGCTCTTCTTTTTCAACTTGTTTTTGATATTGAAAAGAACTCTCCGCAATTTCTTTTTGAAACCAACCTTGACGAATCCCCTCTTCCACGCCTCCCAGTTCTTTGATGTCATCCAAAATGCATTTTACTTTTTCTTCAATTTTGTTGGTCAAAGATTCCAGATAATACGATCCGCCCAAAGGATCAGTCACCCAAGGAATATTGCTCTCATGGGCAATGATCTGTTGCGTTCGAAGCGCAATTTTTACAGCCTTTTGGGTTGGAAGGGCCAAGGCTTCATCCATAGAATTCGTATGAAGCGACTGGGTTCCTCCAAGAACCGCCGCTAGGGCTTGAAGGGTGGTTCGCATCATATTATTCTCGGGCTGAACGGATGTGAGGCTGCATCCTGCCGTCTGAACATGAAGTCTCATGAGCAATGTTTTTTCATTTTTGGCCCCGAATTCCTCTTTTAAAATTTTGGCCCACATCCGCCGCGCCGCTCTGAATTTCGCAATCTCTTCAAAAAAATCATTATGAGAATTTAAGAAAAAACTCAACCGATGCGCAAATTGATCGACCTTTAAACCCCGCTCAAGTCCTAACTCCACATATCGTTTAGCATCGGCAAGCGTAAAAGCCAATTCTTGAACAGCCGTTGCCCCCGCCTCTCGAATATGGTATCCACTGATCGAAATCGGGTACCAACGAGGCACCTCTTTTACAGCAAACTCGATCATGTCCCCAATCAATCGAAGCGCTGGTTTGACCGGGAAAATATAAGTATTTTGAGCCATATATTCTTTTAAAATATCGTTTTGAATCGTCCCCCGTAACCTGCGCCAAGAAACCCCCTTTTTTCGAGTCACACAAAGAAACATCGCCCAAATAATGGAGGCGGGGGCATTCACCGTCATCGAAGTCGAGATTTGATCAAGGCTAATTCCCTTAAAAAGCTCTTCCATATCCTCAATGGAGTCAATCGCAACCCCATCTTTTCCAACTTCACCATGGGATTGGGGGTCATCAGAATCCAATCCCAAAAGGGTCGGTAAATCAAACGCAATGGAAAGCCCTGTTTGCCCACTCTTTAAAAGGTATTTCAATCTTTGATTGGAGTCCTTGGAAGAACCAAATCCAGAAAACTGGCGCATGGTCCAGAATTGAGTACGATATCCAGATGAAGAGATGCCACGGGTGTAAGGATATTCTCCCGGAAACTCCTGAGGCGAAGGAGGTTCACCAGGATCATAAAAAAGCTTCAGAGGAATCCCCGAATAACTTGTGATTTTCCCTTCATTTTCCATTTCCATGAAAGACCTCTTCTAAAATTCTTTGTGCCCCTTCATAAGGATTTTGAAATTTTCGCGAGGGATGTTCCACTTGATTCAATCGATCCCAGACCATTGAAAGGGCCCAAAGTTTCATTTCTAAATTTTGATGTTCTTGACGCTTTCTTTCCCAAACCCCGTTCACCCTTAAAAAATGATGATGCTTTTCAATGGCCTCAAAAAGAGGCTCAACTCCTTCGCCCTTTAAAGATTCAGTCATGAGAACGGGTCTTTTCCATTTTTCAGAGTCCTGATGACTTTTAAGCTCCTCGATCAAAGCAGTCTCTAATGCCTTTGCACCGGATCGATCAGATTTATTAATGACAAAAATATCCGCCCATTCGATCAATCCCCGTTTCATCATCTGGATTTCGTCACCCGATTCGGGAGAAAGGACCAAAATTGTGGTATCAGCCAAATGTTGAATCACCCAATCAGATTGACCCATCCCCTGCGTCTCCATTAGAACACAACCAAATCCAAAGCTTCCAAACGCCCGAGCCATGATTTGGGCGCTTAAGTAACCTGAAAAAGGATTTTTGCGAGGGGCAAAACTTCTGAAAAAAACTCTTGGATGAAGCCCTTTTTTGAGGCGTATCCGGTCTCCCAAAAAAGCGCCTCCAGAAACTGAACTCCGGGGATCCATGGCAATCACGCCTAAATACTGATCCCGTGTCAAAGGGGTCACTAAATAAGCAAGTAAGCTGCTCTTTCCCACACCCGTGGCCCCGGTCAAAGCAATGGTATAAATCTGGGAATCCGTCTCATAAATCTTCGAAAGAAGCTGTGGATCTTCCTGTGAACGCTCGATCAATGTTAAGATACGAGACATAGCTCGCTCATCTCCAGCTAGAGCTTCCTTAAACCAGGATTTCCAAGAGGTCATCATAAACCTTTGTTTACTTATGGATAAAAACTAGTCAACAGTCGACAGTCAACGGTCGACAAATTTTAAGGAAGCATTTTTTCTATGGACTGTTGACCGTGGACTCGTCCTCACATTAACTTTTCCTTCAAATAATTCACAATATCTTCTGTCGAAGTATCTGGGCCCCAGAGTTTATTCACCCCCTTTTTTTCAAGAAGTTGAATATCCTCAGGGCAAATAATTCCTCCTCCGATCAAGAGAACATCCTCAAGCTTCATCTTGCGACGCAATTTCAAAAGCTCTGAAAAAAGCGTCATGTGAGCCCCCGAAAGAAGGCTAATGCCAATCACATCCACTCCCTCCTGCAATGCAGCTTCCATAATGGCCTCGGGGGTCTGTTTAATCCCTGTATAAATCACATCCATACCTGCATCCCTCAAAGCCCGGGCAATGACCTTAATCCCTCGATCATGCCCATCTAATCCGACCTTAGCCAAAAGAACCTTGATAGAACTTATATTTTTTCCAGACATTGCCTCATCCTCTCCTGATTGAGCAAAGCGGCCGATCGATTACGCTCTAAAATCGGCCATGTTTTTCTCCGATCTTTTAAAAACTCAATTCCTTCACTATAAATTTCAACAGCCCTTTTATAATCTGTGTTTTTAAAGTATTGATTCCCCCACTCCACATAAAGCGCGGCAATGATCCTTTCCAAATCAGGAAAGTGAGGATCCAGTTCATACGCCTTTAAATAAAAGGGTAACGCCTCTTCCATACGATTTTGACGAATCCAATCCATCCCCCGATTATAATAAATAACAGCGATTAACCTTGAGCCCTCTACAGGTCTTTTCCCTTTCCAAGTTTGCACCTTAGAATCATAAACAAATTCATTGACTGTTGAATCCTTCACCCAAAAACCTAATGGAATCGTCGTTTGAACCTCAAAAAATTTCCGAGGCCTTCCCGGATCCAAAACTGCAGCATCCAAGTGGGTAGGAATTTCTAACCCGACGGTTTTGATATGAAATCGTTCGCACAAAATATTAAAAAGTAAAGTTGCCGATACACAGTTAAAAAGCCCCTGATCCAATGTCTTTTGAATTTCAGTGGCGCTAGCGTCATATTTCTTAAAAACGGTTTGATGGAGAAACACCAAAATAAATTCTGCCCGATCGAGCAAAGGTAATTTTTTAAAAGGAAGAGAAAGTGCAATTCTATTGTAGAGAGCATCAATCTTCTGGTGATAAAGAGGTAACTCTCTTTGACTCACCCCTGAAGCAATGAGGGCCGCTTGCTCCAAACTCAGGCGGCCAAGTTTCTGGTAACGTACATCTTCAAAGAGGGTATTTTCCAAAGAGCCTTTTGAAAATGTTAAATCTAAAGCCTCTCCCCAAAGAGGAGGGACAAGGGAAAGAAGGAGCGCTAAGCTCACCCAAAACTTAGGCATGGTTTTTATCTTTTTATCACGTCCTGATTTAATTAGAATGAATCCCATCTTGATTGTCAATGAATTATAAAAATATCAAAAATCAAAGATCAAAAATCAAAATTGTGGTAGAAATTAATGAAAAAATTATGGGATCCCTGACCGAGCATGTTCTACTTGACTACACCTCCATTCGCAACTTCAAAAGCTGGAAGGAGCTATTTAAGAATCCTCAGCCTCTTAAAGTGGATATTGGATGCGGAAAAGATGATGCACTCATCGAACGTGCACTTCATGAGCCCCATTTTAATTTTATTGGAATTGAAAATGACTCTGGAATCGCTTATCGCTTTGAGAAAAAAATTCGCCGCAGCAAAGCCACCAATCTTCTCCTGGTTCTTTTTGATGCCCATTTTGTGATTGAAAAGATGTTTGATAATGAAAGTGTTGAACTCTTCTCCATGCAATTTCCAGATCCCTGGCCTAAAAAACGTCATCACAAAAGGCGAGTTCTAACGTCCCCTTTTGTTAAAATTCTTCGAGATAAATTAAGAGAAAATGGCGAATTTTTCGTGGCCACCGACGTTCAAGCTGTTTCAGAACTGGCTCTTGAAGTTGTGAATATCTGTGGGGGTTTCAAACGCATTACCCAAGGGGAACTTAAAAGTCATCCCTTTCATACCCTTTATGAAAAAAAATTCTTAAGCCATGGATTGCCCATTCACTATTTAAAATTTAAAAAGATAGACTAGGGACCACAGACCACAGACTAGAGACTACACAGTCTGTGGTCCGTAGTCCGTAGTCCGTGGTCTGTGTTAGTGACGCTTCTCAGGTTTATAAACTTGAATGGGCCGAGCACTTCTGCCACTGGATTGGGGGGCAATACCAGAAAACAGAGGGCTCAGCCCATTTAATAACAAAGGTCGCTCGACCTTAAAATTTATTCTTTTCTACGAAAAATTTTCCATTCACGTGCATTCGTCTTTTCCATCACATTCAACGCCGCAAAAAGCATTCCAAAAAAAGCAACTAAATCGATCGGTATCATTTTTTTACCCTTTCAATCTTGACGATTGCTTATAAAAGCATCTTCCATGCCAAACAACTTTTATTTCAGTAAAATAAATATAACTTATTCTCTTGGAATAAATTAAAAACTTCTTGAAAATAAAAGAAAGGGAGCCTATATTTGGAGTTGTTACAAAATGAATCATTGCTGAGAAAAAGAATATGATTTTTTGTAGCAAACATCTTACGGGAAAGGGAAAATTTAAACTATGCGTCCTCAAAAGAAAGCTCTATTGGTCGGCGTAGGCTTTGACCATAAGGACAAGCACGTTCGGATTACGAAAGGTGATAATTTTGCGCTTCTTGGAGGATCGGAAAAGACACATGCCTCTATGCAAGAAAAAGCCATGTCATTTAACGAGCAATTGGATAAACGAAGAAAGAAACTTGAGGATATTTCCCGAGAAGAATTTGAAGATATTGCCCAGGATATTGGACTGATTAAAAATTAATTTGCTTTTTTAATTTTTAGAAGGCTCTTCCTTTTTCGTAAATTTTTTCAAATCATCAAAATGAATCGCTCTAACCCATAAATCCATTGTTTTTGAGTCTTCAACCCCTAATCCTTTCAAACGCACCATCATATCGCCATAAAATAAAGTCAACTCGATCTCTTTATATTGAACGTTGACTGTTTTAACGCCCTGAAATTCTCCCTGCTGATAGACCTCCATTTTTTGACCCGAAGAATTCTTTTCCTCTATTTTCGCGAAAAAGGGATTCGAAAGCATTTCCGATTCGGCCTTCGCAATTTGCACAATATGAGGAACATTCGAAACGGATATTTTTATTTGTTGAGGAGGTTCTAATTTTTTAAAACCAACTTCGACAGAAAAAACCCGTGGTGAGACAAGATCAAAAAGTTTTCCTCCCTCTACATCAGAAGAAGATTCTATTTTTTCCCATCCTTCTAAAGATTGAGGAAGCAGTTTTTCCACTTCTTGAGATATAAACATCTTGATATTCCGAAGCGCTTGATCTAAATAATCGGCACTCTTCACATAGTCTTTCGCCTCATAAGCTTGACGAGCTTGATCTATGGCGTCAGTGACCGGGTCCGCCTGTAATAAACCCTGAAAAAGAAAAATAAAAAGCACTGCAATATATTTCATAACGTCTCCTTATTTAATGAGGGTCCCTCATATTTTACCAGAAAACGTAGAGTATTCTTAAAAACAAAAAATGATGCTCTTTCTTTTTAATCCGCTACTATGGCATCAATTCTAAAATAATGTGATAAGGGTCACAAGGCGTTAAACACTTTTCGATAAAAAGAGGAGCCTCTTCCCCCCAGGCCATAAAAAGAGCTGGGTTTCGAGTATGAGAGCGCGTTGAAAGATCTTCGAAATTTCCATGATCGCTGATGATGAGCATTGTGGTTTGCTCCAAAGTAATCGATAAAAGAATAGTTTCCAAAAATTCTTCTACTTTTCTTAGCTCATGACACGCCCGATTCATATCTTGAGCATGACCTGCAAGATCTGTGAGAAAAAATTCAAATAGGAGAAAGTCACTTTCTGAACTTGCCTTCACCAAAATCTGGCCTGATTCAGCTGGGGTCAACAAAGGCGCCTCGAAACCCTGGTCACGAAAAACTTCATTGGTCAGATCATGACAAATAGACTTTCTTTGAAAAAGATCCTCTTGAGAATGGCATTCAAGACCTGCTGCAAGTGCTGAAACCGTTGAACAGGAAGCCCGTTTTAATTTTTGATCATTTGTTTTCTCAAAAAAAGGGGGACGATAGGTATTTAAAAAATCAACCTGATATCCTCTTTCTTTTAATTTTTTTAGAATTGATTTTTCGAGCAAAATTTTCTTCAATTTCTGATTAGGGAAACCGTTTAGATGATACCCTAGAAGATGAGCCCCATTTTCTCCCGTAAAAATCGCTGTCTGGCCCGTGGCGCTCTGAGGCAGGCCTGAAATTCCAAGACTCGCATCCAGCCCCTTATAAAAGCCTCCAAAAGGAAGTGATAATCGGTCTTCATCCTGAAAAACATCAAAAAAGTGTTTCTCGGAATAAAAACATGGATTGATTTCAGGGTTTTTAAACCCCATTCCCATTCCGTCAATAAAAAATAAGATGAATTTCATAACTGTCACTCAGTCCACAGTCAATGGTCCACAGTCAACAGATTAGAGACAACAACTTCAGGAATTTTCTATCTGTCCTCGTTGTCTGTCATCTGTCTTCTGTTGTCCGTTGTCCATTCTCTGTGGACTGTGGTCCGTTAACTGTCGACTAAATATTATCCCATAACTTCTTGCCGCCGTGAAAAAAACGTTGACATTTTATTGAGTTTTAAGATATTTTTGGTCTTATAGAAAGAGTTGCGAAGTGGAGTGAAGAATAATATTTTGAGTGATTGTAAATTTTTGATTCAAGATCAGTGTGGTTTAATGTAACCGCAAAAACCCAGGCGATGAGGGTTTGTGCGGTTTTTTTTGTTGATGATTGCAAACATAAGGAGGTTTCAAGTGGCTCGTGGTAAAGTGAAGTGGTTTAGCGACAAGAAGGGTTTTGGATTTATTGCTAAGGATGATGGTGGAGATGTTTTCGTTCATCATACCGCAATCCAAGGGGGTGGATTTAAGACCCTTGCCGAAGGACAAGAAGTTGAATTTGAGGTCGTTGAAGGCGAAAAAGGACTTCAGGCAAGAAACGTCGTTAAACTTTAGAATTCTACCAACATCTATAACCTATAAGCGATAAGTTTTTGATGATTTTTTTACTTATAGCTTGTTTTATTCCCATCCTTTGAACTTTCCGTTCATGGAAGATGGTTAAAAATCGTTAGAACAGGTTAGCGCATGAAGTCTATCTCCATGGATGAAAAACAAGAAACAAATTCCTTTTTGACTGCCTGGGTCAAAGAGGTTGCCCAGCTTTGTAAACCTGATCAAATCTACTGGTGCAATGGTTCAGAAAAAGAGCGCGAGGAGCTGACTCAAAGAGCCATTGAGATTGGAGATCTTGAAGAACTCAATCCATCCAAACTTCCGGGCTGTTATCTTCACCGCTCTGTCTTAAATGATGTGGCCCGCACCGAAGAGCTCACATTCATTTCGACCTCCCAAAAGGAAGAGGCCGGTCCTACGAATCATTGGATGAGCCCTCAAGAAGCCTATCTCAAATTGGGATCTATTTTCGATGGCTCGATGAAGGGACGTACGATGTATGTGATCCCCTTTATCATGGGGCCTATCCATTCTCCTTTTAGTAAAGTAGGGGTTCAAATTACCGATAGCCTTTACGTCGTTCTCAACATGAGAATCATGACCCGTATGGGCCGTGTTGCATTGAATCGATTAGGAAATTCTAAAGATTTTACGCGATGCCTCCACGGCAAAGCCGATTTAGATATTAAAAGACGATTTATTTGCCATTTCCCCGAAGACAATACGATATGGAGTGTGGGATCAGGTTATGGGGGCAACGCCCTGCTCGGGAAAAAATGTTTAGCCCTTCGTATTGGAAGTTTTTTGGGAAAAAGAGAGAACTGGCTGGCCGAACACATGCTCATCATGGGGGTTGAAAACCCTCAAGGAGAAATTACTTACGTCGCAGCTGCATTTCCAAGTCAGTGCGGAAAAACAAATCTCGCCATGATGGTGCCTCCCTTTTCCCAAAAAGGATATAAGATTTGGACGGTGGGGGATGATATTGCATGGTTAAACATTGGCCCTGATGGACGTTTGTGGGCCATTAATCCAGAGGCAGGTTTTTTTGGTGTTCTCCCTGGAACAAGTAGTAAATCTAATCCCAATGCCTTAAAAACCATTCAAAAAAATACCATTTTCACAAATGTTCTCAAAAAAATAGATGGCACTGTTTGGTGGGAAGGACTTGATGGAGAACCCCCTCTTGAGGGAATAGACTGGAGAGGACAACCTTGGACTCCAGCTTCAGGCGAAAAAGGGGCACATCCCAATAGTCGTTTTACTGCACCAGCCACTCAATGCCCTTCAATAAGTCCAGAATGGGAAAGCCCCAGAGGAGTTCCGATCAGCGCCATTATTTTTGGAGGGCGCCGTGCAAAATTAGCTCCCCTTGTTTTTCAATCCCTCAGTTGGCAACACGGCGTTTTTCTAGGCGCCTCCATGGCATCCGAGACAACAGCCGCTGCCACAGGAAAAGTTGGAGTCGTTCGACATGACCCCATGGCAATGCTTCCTTTTTGCGGTTATAACATGGGAGATTATTTTTCTCATTGGCTTTCCATGGGAAAAAAGATGAAAAATCCACCTAAGATTTTTCATGTCAATTGGTTTAAAACTGATGATCATGGAAAATTTTTATGGCCCGGCTATGGAGACAATTTAAGGGTCGTCCGATGGATTGTTGATCGATGTCAAGGAATAGGAAAGGCTACGCGAACCCCCATCGGAGATATTCCAACTTCTGATGCCATTGACATCACCGATCTTTCCCTTTCACAAAAAACCCTTCAAACCCTATTTGAAATTGATCCTCAAACGTGGTTAGAAGAAATAAAAGAATTAAAACAATTCTTCGAAAAATTTGAAAACCACTTTCCCGAAGATCTTATGGACGAGTTGAAAAACCTTGAGGGGAGACTAAAAGATAGTTCAAAGTTTAAGGTTTAAAGTTCAAAAAATATTGGCTTACTGTTAAATCTTTCGGTTACAATAGCATCCTATACCTAATCCATTTAGGAGTAAAACCATGCCTAATTACATGACCAAAAAAACCCATGAGAAGCTTCATGAACGATTGAGGTACCTCACCCGAGTTGAAAGCGTTGAACTGTCGAAGGAAATTGCCATTGCCCGTGAAAAAGGGGATTTAAAAGAAAATGCAGAATATGAAATGGCCAAACAGAAACAGGCCTTGGTCATGACTGAAATTGGAGAGTTGAAACAAAAGCTCGTGGATGTTCAATTCATCGAGGACTTGCGGGTCCCTGGAGATCGCGTGAGCATTGGAACGGTGGTCCAAATTAAAAATGAGACGGATCAAGAAGATTATACTTATACCATTTTAGGGGTTGAAGATTCGGATGCGGATAATGGCATTATCTCATTTCAATCCCCCATTGCTCGAGGACTCATGGGTCAAACGACCCAACAGCAAGTAGAAGTCAAGCTGCCCAGTGGCACTAAAAAAATAAAAATTATTTCTGTTAAGCCCTATGGTAAATAATCAGAAATATTTTTTTTCTGGTTTTTGTTTGTTCGTTTTAGTTTTTGAATGTCTTACTCGTCTCTCCCTAGCCCAGACTTCACAAACGGTTGATACCGCCCAGCAGCAACAGCTCCTCCGTTATTACCAGGGAATGTATGAACTCAAAGCTGATTATAAATTGGATGGAAAAATTGGCCGGATTCAAGAAAAACTGAACAAGGCCTATGGAACAAACTTCCGAGTGATCCCAGGTGAGACCGGCCGTGCTGCAATGTCCTTTGGAAGAGGAATTATTGTCCTTGATCTTTCCATCTCGGGAGCCTACGACGAAGAGACGATCGCGGGCCTCTTAAGCCATGAGTGGGCTCATGAATATTTGGGACACATTTATACCTTTCAATACGGCTATCTTGAGACGGGTGCCAACCCTTATGTGCGATTTGATGCTCAGAGAAAAATTGAATTAGAAGCGGATTGTGTCGGCGTCAAACATTTGATCAAAGCAGGCTATTCTCCTATAGGATTTATTAAACTCATTATTGAAAAAGGGGATGTCGAGGCCTTTAAACATCCCAATTTGCGCATGTATTATCCTCCTCAAATGCGGCTTCAAGCCATTTACGAATGCGCATCAGAACTCGATCCTGAATCTCGCCAGAAAATCGAAACCCATTTAAATCTCCCCCAAAACCAAGCTCAGAAGCATGTCCCCTGTACCCACAAAATTCCTTGTATCCACATCCAATCTTGTCAACATACGATTCCCTGTCAACATCAATGTCAGGACATTTATACTGGGAAACGAATCCCCTGCCATCTCTATGACACCCAGCATCAATATGACACTCAACACGAATATGACACCGAGCATGAATTTGATTTGGAGGAGAATACCAGCAAGTTTCATAACAACTTGCTAAGGGGTTTTTAGAATATCGTGAGTTCCAATCTTCCTTAAGAAAACTCCGTCCTCGTCCCACTCAAAAGTAATTCGATAGTTCATATAAACACTTTAAAGTGTTTCTTCATCTCAGAAACGTCCTTAAAGGACCTGATTCTGTTTAGCTTCTTATCCTTCTCAACTTCCTTCTCCCCCTTTTGCCATTCTTTAGTCCAGAACCAAGCCTGGTCTTCGTCAATTAATCTCTTTTGCTGAAGCACAATCTTATGCCTCTCCCTTGAAAAATCCAACAGAGAACCCACCTGAAGGTTAAAAAATTTTCGAATCTCCGCCGGGATGGTAATTTGGAAGTTTCGGGTGATCTTTGTTATGAACATACGCCTCTCCTTCTAAATTACTATTAATAGTAAATAACTTTTTAACGTCAATCTTTTACTCGTTTTTCTCCCCCGTATTGGGATTAGGTAAAGATTGTGCATCCATCATGGGAATATTTTTGGGGAATTGAACATTTTTCCCACCGCCTCCCAAACGGTCTGGACGCAAGACCCTAAAGCTTTGCTCGATTTCGGCCAGGGTCATTTTTACCTCATCCCATCTGGAAAGAGTGGCATAGCGCAACGTCATGACGCCGGAAAAACTATTCCCTTGAGAAACAACGGCGCCCCTTAAAATCCCTTTTTTGAGGCCAGACCCACTCGCATTAAAAGTCACTTCTCTTTCGGCAACCTTCCAGCGCTGACCTAAGGGATCGATGAATTCAGGGTATTCCCGCTCTGAGAGAGTATCAATGGAATTAATCCGCGTTTGATGAATTTCAAAAATTTTTAAAAGTTCCTGAGCGGTAGGATTGCCAGGAAGATAGATAAAAAAATTAACAAGGAATCCATCCGCTTCATCCTCAGAGACCACCTCAAGATTGTATTCTGTTTCTTTTACATTCCAATTTTTGGGATAAGAAATTTTAAAAACCTGACCTTGATAGAGATTCATCGGCTTACTCTGAAAACTTTTAAAACTCGCTGAAACTGCCTCAAGGGTTGGCCGTAACATTTCCCATTCTTCTTGTGGTGCCCATACCGACTGGTAAATGCCCTTTAAATTTTTCTGAATGGCTTTAACTTGCCCTTGAATTTTTACACCACTTACAGAACCTTCAAGTTCGGCCGTCACTTGGTCGGATATTTCTTTGAGGCCGTTCACTGAAAAATGGGCGTTTAGATTTTGCAAGGCTTTCGCTTGAATTTGAAACTGCGTTTGGAAAAAATCTAAGAGCTTTATCCCCTCTATTAATAAAATAGGCCGAATCAGTATCGCTGCAGAAGCCATAGGATCTCTGCGCACTAAAATTTGCCCCAAATCAACGGCTATTTGCCAACCTTCCGGAACACGCATCGAAAATCCTAAATACCGATTCTCATAGATTCTCATGGGAAGAACTGAAGAACTTCCTGACATGACTGGATGAACACCAGAAACTTCGACAGGAAGCACCTCTGGATGGATGGGTATCTTTCTCCCATCGGGCAGTTCTATTATTTCTCCATGCATTTGCTGAAGAGAAACATTTTGATTCCCTTGAAACTTTTGAAGAGGAGATTTTGCATGCCTTTGTAAAAGAAAATTGAAAAACATTCCCAAGCTGACTAAAGCGATGAAAAAAATTCCCAGAAAGACTTTTTCTTTCAAATTCCAACGACGAATCTGAGTCAACAAGGATTCCGAAAAATCGGATGGCGAATCATGAGATAGATGATGAGAAGTATTTTTTAGGGAGGTAGCCATTTTTATTTTACAGACCTCCTAAGGTGTATTATACTTTAGAAAAAGCCATTAATCAAATTTGGAACACGTGCGAGTTAGGCCATGAAAAAATTTCTTTTCCTAACCATCATTCTTCTAGATTGTTCCATCCATAACTTCATTTTTGCTCAATATGCAGGTCCTCCTAATTTTGGTACAAATTTGTCCTCAGGCCTGACCTATACCCATCCTCAAGGGATTTTTACGCTTCAATTTCCTCAAGGTTGGATCCAAACCCAACTCACAGATCTAAGACAGGCTGCTTATTTTATTGATGTTCAAGGAGGAGTAATCCTGGCCGAGGCAGCCATTTATCTGGAGACGATTCCCCAAACAGTCACTCCTCAAGTATATGCCATTGCAGTCGAGCAAAATACACTGCGCAACACACTCAATTATCAAAGAGGCCTTGAGAATACGTTAACTCTCAATGGACAAATCGTCGCTCATCGTCAATTTACATACGGGGTGAATCTCCAGGGCCAAATGAAAACAGTTTGGGCCGAACACTATTATTTTGTTTCAGGCAATATTTCAGGCAATATGGGAATTGTACTCCATTTTGCAACCTATCCCCAGACTGCCGCTCAACTTAAACTCCAACTAGATGAAATCGTAAAAAGTTTCAGAGTCTTCGGCCCAAACACAACACAAAATTTTCAGCCGTCCCAGGGACAAGTTCAAGCCCCCGTTATGCCCCATTTTATGTTAAATCAGCCAACCGCTTTGGGAACTCAACTGCTCCCTCAAACCTCTTCACCTCTTTCAAACTCAATGCCCTCAAAACCTGGGGGCAATAATGATGGAAATTCAAAAATCAAAGATCAAAAATCAAAATGACAGATTAAAATCCAAAATGCATCTTATGTCTAGTCTTGTGAAAAATTTTGATTTTTGATTTGTCACTTTGCATTTCGATTTTTGGATTTTGATTTTATGACAACAAAGGTCATATGCTCCAAAAAAAGTGGCTGTATTTATTACTGATCGTGCTCTTCACAAATGAAGCGGGTCTCATTGCCGAAAATAATCCTGCGAATGGCTTTGTCTATGAAGACCCTGAAGGCCGCTTTACGCTGGGTTTTCTGGCAGGATGGATCCAAGGGCATGCCTCGCAAAATCAGCAAGCCTATTTTTCTTACTGCGAAAATGGAATCACTCTTGCGGAAGTCATTATTTATTCCTATCTCCTTCCCCATGCCATGAACGAAAACGACCTCCAAGCCGAAATCGAAGAGAATTCTTTTTATCGTGCCAACACAGCCACCCCTTACCTCAACGATGCCATTAAAGATTTTGGATTTTTTACAGCCGCCATTTCTGAATATAGTTACGTGGCCGCAAATCAATCGCATATTCGATTTCTTCAATACTATTTTATCCATGCCTATACAGGAACAGGGATTGTGATCCGACTTTCAGCCCTTGAAAAATCCTGGCCTGAGATGGAAAAAAAATTTAAAGAAATGATGAAAAATTTTAAGCCAGCCATTTCCCATATTTCTTTAGAGCCTGGAGGAAAAAATTCCTACGTAAATTTAGTTCAGTCCACCCCATCACTTTCCCTAACACAATTGGCTCAGCAAAATTTGAATTCCGTTCAACCTCCTCCCATTTTAACGAATCCAGAACGGTTCATGCCGCAATATCCATGGAAAATTCCAGAGGTCCCGACCCCCTATGACAAAAATCTCTGGAATAAGACCACGGCGATGAAAAACATCGCCAAAAATGATCCTTCACTGCAAGCCCTGGTCCCCATCCTCGAGCAAAAAGAAAAGGAGTATGAAGCTAGGGTCAAAATGGCTGAAGCACAAAAGCAAAAAGCTCCCCCAACTCAAAATACGACGACTCCAACCCAAACGCAAGGAAATGAGCTCCCATCCGGTTCAGCCATCACCAGTGTTCTCACCACACAAGGACCCGCAGATTTTACAGGGAATATTTATGGAAGAATGGAAGCGACCCTTCCCCCCCAAGAAAAAGAGGCCCTAACTCGTGCTCGCAATCTTGGCCTTGAAAAATGGGAAGATCCCCTGCATCGATTCTCTCTCCTTTATCCGAAAGATTGGACCCGAAATCAGAAAGGCGAGTGGTATCTTTCCTTTGATGGACCGGGCAGCACACAATTTTTGATTCTTGCATTGATGGACCATCAGGCCACAATAGATTTTTTCCAATCTTCGGTCAAGGGCCGAACCCCATTAGAAAGAAAAGAGTGTCCTCTCAAGAGAGCTCATGGGACTTTGAAAGCAACGCTCACCACTTTCCCCTCAAAAACGGAAGACTCAAAAGTGGAATTGATCATGACGGCCCTCTTACCAGAGGAAGGGAATCTTTTTTTTCTGATTTCCATACCTAAGTTAATGTATGAAGATGAAAAAGATAAAGCAATGATTCAACAACTCATCAATGCCATGATCGAGGGAATTGAATTGAAGGGATAAATAATAAAAACAATTAAAAGTGAAAAATGAAAAATATAAAAACTATAAAAACAATGAAGACAACAATCAAAAAGATTTCCTTGTTGGTGTTTTTGTTGGCCATGACTTCTCGTTTAGCCTTGAGTCAAGTGGAACAAGGCCTTTCTTATCGGCATCCCGATGGAAGTATTTTCTTGCAATTTCCTGTCGGATGGGTTCAAAGCTCACCCACCAGCCCCGTTCAGTCCGCTTATTTTGTCTATCGACAGGGACGAACACCCATTGCTGAAACCATTATTTTTATTGAACCCTTGGTCCAAGCGGTGGATGCCCAAATTTATGCCATGGGGGCAGAACAGAATTCACTCAAGACGCTTGCAAGCTATCAAAAGTCTGGAGAAAGAGCCATTTCGCTCAACGGACAAAATGGAATTTGGAGACAATTCAGTTTTAATCAAACGGCTCAAGGAACGAATCAAATATTGGCCTGCGAGGAATACTATTTTGTGGTTGGAAATGCAGCTTATACCTTTCATTTTGGAACCTATCCTCAATTTTTTAATCCAATGAAAATTCAATTTGATCAAATCATACAAAGTTCCCGCATCGTTGCCGTAGGCCCTCTTCCCCCGATGAGTACAGCCTCTCAATCAACCGCTTATCCCCTGGTCTCACAAACAGTCCCCAATCCCGTGATGACGCCTCAAGCTAAAATTGACCTTCCTCCCCTTTCTCCTCAAGAAGGTCATATTCCTTCTTCTCTGGCAGGAGTGGCCCTGTACCCTCTTAAATCTTATACGGACCCTCATGGGAAATTTTCGATTCTTGTCCCTGCCTCTTGGATGACGATAGAAACAGCCAGTGGAATGCTCAGTGTCTCTGGAACCGGTTATGCCTTGACCTTAGAAATTCTTCCAGGCCCAGAAACGGCAGAGGCCATGCAAACGGTCATCACCCATGGAAAACAAATTATTTCCCAAGGAGACTGGTCGCTCACATCCCTCAAGGGAGTCGAAACTATTTTTAAGGATAAAGACCCTTCAGGAATTCCAGTGATTGAAATGCTTGTCGTGGTGAAAGAAAAAAGCATGACCTTCAGTTTCATTGCCCCTGAAAATGAATATGAGAATTCAAAAAAAGTGAGAGAGGAGATATTCAATAGTTTAAAGCTGAATTAACTTTGCTATGAAAATAAGTCTATCGTCAACCCAGCCTCGACTCGCCCTAACCCGAATTTCTCATCACATTTCTACTGCTCTTTGCCAATTCCGCTTGGGCAATTTTTTCACTCCGCAATCACATCGCTGGGATCGTTCGGATTGATATACCCGCCGCGGCCGGGGTCATAGTCTTGGGGAGTGACCCAGACCTGTCCTCCTGTTTTAGCAGATTCCCGGTAGCCACCTCCTTGCATGTATTCTGACCAATGACCTTCAGCCCTAGCTTCCGCCTCATTTTTGGCCTCCCAACTTTCCATCACACTCGAGGTATCCGCCGGGTGATTCGTTGGAAGCACCATGCTTTGCGCTCCTCCCCCCATCTTTTCCGGATGAAGAACTTTAAAACTTTTCTCAATGGCTTCAAGCATTGGAGACACTTCCTCCCATCTTTGAATAGGGGCTTGCCGAACTGAAACCATCCCGGAAAAACAAATCATTTGCCGAAGAATTCCAGAGGTGATCACCGATCGAAAATGTTCTCCCTTCCAATCGTACTCCATTTCACGGCCGCCAATCTGCCAAGATTGACCCAGGGCATCTTTGAAAGCAGGATAATTCTTTTGCTGTAAAATCAACCCATTTTGGATCTGAAGCTGATGAAGATTCCAATCCATAAAATGAAAAGGATCAGGATTCCCGGGGACATACATGAGAATGGCAATGCTGACGGCCGTCTGATCCGTCGCATCAACAACATCAATCCCATTTTGAGTCTCGCTCACTTGCCAACCTTCAGGATAATAAATCTGAAACACATTGCCCTGATACAATTTTAAGGGCTCACCTTGAAAACTTTTAAAACTTTCTGAAACGACTTGAAGCACTTGTTTCAACGAAGGAAAGTCTGCAATAGGGGCCCAGAACGCTCGATAATTTCCACGACGACCCTCGACGGTGGCTTGAACCATCCCTTGAATCTGGACTCCCTGAAGAACACCTTGAAACTGGCCTTTGGCACTCTTTCCCCTTTCTTCAACATTCTCTAAAGAAAGACTCCCTTGATGATTTTTGTAAATCCCTTCATAAATGGAAAAACTCATCTTTAGAAATTGCAGGGCATTCATGTCCTCTTTCAAAATAACGGGATAAACGATTACACCGGTCAGGGCTTGAGGATCTTTCTTCACCAATATTTTCCCCTGAGTCGCATTGAGATGCCAATTTTCTGGAATGCGAATGGAAAAACCCATAAAATGATCTTGATAAACCTTCATGGGAAGAGCTAAGGGTTTAATTCCGTTTGCGTCAGAGGAATTGGATAGTGCCCCATCCATTTTTATTTGAGAAATTTTTTTAACGGGAATTTTTGTTCCATCAGGAAGTTCTACGTAGTCTGTCGCGTTTTGAAAAGCGAGCGGTAAGGTTTCTTGAGAAGGAGTTTGAACAGAGGGTGGCTCGGTTAAGGCAGATGTTTTTAGATTTTGAGATGGATCGGCATGAGAATTATGAATCGGAGTCTGTTTCGAACATTTAAATGAAAAAATAAATCCTAAAATCAAAACGAGTAAAACAATCCCGCCTACAATTATTTTCTCTTGGAGCTTCCAAGATCGAATTTGGGAAAAAACCGCTCGATGAGAGAAGAGCATAGAAGTCCTCCCTGGCCTCCTTAAAATTTAACACTGATTGAGCCTCACCACAAAAATAAAAAAAACACCCCCTCCCCTTCCGAATCCAAATTTCATGTTGTATATTGTTTTTTAGATCTCTTAGATCTCATAGAAAGGACTTGTCATGAAAAAATTCCTTACAAAAAGCCTTTTTTTTATCATTCTCCTTAATTTTTCCGCTTTTTACATTTTTGGACAATATCAGCAGGCAAACTCATTTAACGATCCCCAAGGGCGAATGAGCTTACAATTAGGCCCGGGATGGCTTCAAATGCAAAACCAATCGGCTGGAGAACTTGCACACTACGCCTATGCCCAAAATGGAATCGCCGTGGCTGAACTGAGCATTGCTTCTGAAACGCTGCCCATAGTCCTTACACCGGCTCAATATGCCCAAGCCATTGAACAAAATGTGTTAAGTTCTCTCCCTCAATATCAGAAGCTTCAAGATCAACCTGTGAACATTGCAGGGGCACAGGCCCATTACTATCGATTCACCCTTCTCAAAGACACCCAAATGGGCAAAGTCCAAATGGCCGCTGAGCAATATTTTATGGTCCTTGGAAACTCCGGTTACCTCATCACCATCATGGTCCTTCCTCAACAATTTCAAGCTGTAAAACCGATCTTAGATCAAGTGATTCAAAGCATTCAGTGGGGACAAAGTGCACCCTCTGGACAAAATTTTCAAGCACCTATTCAGTATCCGGCTCCAAATTCTTCTCCAATACCAGTTGGATCTCAGAGCCCTCAAAACATGACAGCCCCTCCCATGACAAGCACTTACGGGTCTATGGTCCAAAATAATCCTTATCCCCCAATGAATTCCACCAATCCCTACGGCCAAAACTATTCTCAGAATCCTCAAGATTTAAACGCCATGTACGAACAATTTCAAAAACAGCAACAGCAAATGATGCAGCAGTACATGCAGCAGTATATGCAGCAATCTGCACAACAAATGAACCAGGCCGGACAAACGCAAGCGGGTCAAAATCCATACGCCATGCCGAATACAGACATGAATGCTTTGGTCCAACAACAAATGCAGCTGGCAACCTTGACACCGCCGCCTCTAGCCCCATCAACTCAATCTCAGCCGTTAATGAATCCGCAAACGATTCCAACTTATCCCATAGCCAATCAGAATCAGGCGCCTGCAAATACGAATTTAACCAATCCGACTCAAAATTATCCGCCTGTGGGGTCCGCAGTGGGAAATGCCCCGACGCCTTTGGAAACGCAGGGCCTCCAGAACCAGGCCAATGTCTCCGTGTCTCCTTATAAGGCACCTCTTGTACAAAGTCCTCCTCTTAAACCCTTTCAGGATCCCAAACAACGCTTTTCAATCGGAATCCCTGAAAATTTTTCTCCAGCAGAAAACCCAGCTGGAGCGCGTTTCACCGGTCCTCAATCGAGAGAAATTACGGTGGTAGAAATGGATGCCCCCGATGAGGCTCTCAATTCTCTCACCAAGGATAAAGAGGTTTTGGAAAGACGGGATGCCCAAGTTCGTTCAGGAGAAAAAATCATTACTGGAAAATTAATGATTTATTATTCGATCAATCCCCAAACGAAACAGAAATTTGTTGTGACAGCCTTGGCTGTCCCTCAAGGGAAACTTCTTTTCATGGTCATCGCCTTAGAAGAAACCTTTGTTAATGATTCGCAAATGCTCGTGGATGTGATCAGAAGTATTAATGTGCGAACGTAAGATTAATAGCTATAATTAGCATTATAAGTGTTGATTTTCTTAAATATCAGCATTAGTATTGCTGTTATGAGCTTTAATCGTATCCTCCATCTTCCACAATTATTAGAAAAAAAATCCTTTTTCCTATTTGGTTCACGTTCCACTGGAAAGAGTTATCTTATTCGTGAACAACTTGGGAATGCACTTGTTCTGGATCTTCTCAGGACAGAACTTTATTTTCGTCTTTCAAACCGCCCATCAGAACTCGAGGCTCTGATTGAAGGTGCGTCCCAGAGAGCTAATGTAGTTGTGATTGATGAAGTTCAGAAAATCCCTCAACTTTTGGACGAAGTTCATCGCCTGATTGAAGAAAAGAATATTATATTTCTGCTCACAGGGAGCAGTGCCAGAAAACTAAAACGAGGACAAGCTAATCTGCTTGCAGGCCGCGCTTGGACGGCCTATCTTTTTCCTTTATGCTGGCCCGAAATTAAAAATTTTGATCTGAATCGTTATCTTCGTTATGGGGGACTACCCAATGTCTATCAAAACCCGTTTCCTGAAGAGGAGCTGGATGCTTATGTTCAAACGTTTCTGAAAGAAGAAATTTTAGTGGAAGGGCTCATCCGTAAGCTTCCTCCTTTTTCAAGGTTCTTGAAAGCAGCCGCTCTTTCAACGGGTCAGCCACTCAACTTGACGCAGATTGCGAGTGACTGTCAGGTTCCCGCTTCTACCGTACGGGAACATTACTCTATTCTTGAAGACACATTGGTTGGATTTTTTTTGGAACCTTGGACTCGATCCCAAAAAAGAAAGGCTGCTCAAACCGCTAAATTCTACTTTTTCGACCCAGGGGTAACACACACCCTAACAGGAACAAAGACGCTAGATCGCAACTCAAATCTTTATGGGGCTAGTTTTGAACAGTTTATTGGGATGGAACTACGAGCCTATTTGAGTTATCGAAGAATTAAAGAGCCCTTGTCCTTTTGGCGTTCTCTTCATGGCTATGAAGTGGATTTTGTTGTGGGAGATCACACGGCTATCGAGGTTAAAGATACGCAACGCGTTTCACAGTATGACATGAAGGGACTTAAAGCGTTGAAAGAAGAGGCTGTTTTTAAAGAATATTATCTCATCAGTCAAGACCCTATTGAGATGAAAAAAGATGGAGTGACAGTGATTTATTGGGAAAATTTTCTTAAAAAATTGTGGGAAGATCAATTGTTCGTTTGATGATGAACACATGCTGGTTTTCATCGCTTGCTTCAATCTGTAGACCGATGGCGGGTCGATTTCCATCTTGTGAAAAATGTTCTGGACTTTTTTCATCATTTCATACTACCATGGTAGCATAAAAATCAAGACCTCTATAATACGATGAAAATCAAAACATCTATAACACTATCGAAAGACCTGTTCAAAATGATCAACCAGATGTTGGGGGAAGATCACAACCGTTCGGAGTTAATTGAACAAGCTCTGAGGGAATACCTTGCTCACCAAAAACAAAAGATTCAAGATGCAAAAGACTTGGAAATTTTAAATAAAAAAGCTTCCCATCTCAATGAAGAAGCCAAAGATGTACTTACCTACCAGGTAAAGATGTGAAACGTGGCGATCTTTATCGTGTTTACAAAGCTTCTTCTTTTGATCCCAAAAAATTTCGTGTTTTTGTGATTGTAAGTCGCCAAATTCTTATCGATTCAAAATTTAATACCGTTATTTGTGCACCTATCTATAGTTCATACGATGGGTTATCAACTCAGATTAAAGTGGGCATTGTTGAAGGATTGAAGCATGAAAGTGGCATTCATTGCGATGAGTTGATTAGTCTTCCAAAATCATCCCTGACCCATTTTGTAGGTTCTTTATCTGAATCAAAAATAGAGGAGCTTCAGGAGGCCCTAAAAGCAGCACTTGAATTAAAGTAACTCGAATAAAGCAATTTCTTTGCTATAGTAACACCCATGATACCCAATCGCGTCGAAGAAGAACTACTCATCTCTTGCACACCCATAAAAATAACTCCTGAAAAAATGAAACGGATCGAAACACTGCTGCACGGAAAAATAGATTGGAATTATTTTCTTCAGATCCTATTTCAACACAGGCTAACCTCGCGGGTCTACCAATCCTTCAAAAAAAATTTTATTTCAGATGTACCGCCCCCCATTCTTGCCGAGCTTTATGAAAATGTTCAAATAGAAGCTCGACGTGCTCTTTCTATGGTTCGTGAACTCATCGGTCTCCTCAATTTATTTAAGGAACAGAATATCTCAAGTATTCCCTACAAAGGCCCTGTTTTAGCAATGGCGCTTTATGGAGACGTTTTATTACGGCCCTATATGGATTTAGATATTTTGATTCGCAAGGAAGATGTTTCTAAAGCAAGGACTATTTTAGAATCTCAAGGCTACAAACCCCGTCTTCATCTGAATCTCCAACAGCAGAAGTGGTTGCTCCAATATGATTGTGAAGAGACTTTTTCAAAGGAGGGCCTTCATGTCGATCTTCATTGGGAAATTGATTTACCCCATCTTTCTTTCTCAAAATTAAATGATCAAAACTTATGGGAGAATTTAAAAGAGATGGATTTTGGAGGGAAAACAATTCATGTCTTCTCCCCCGAGAACCTACTTCTTATTCTTTGCTTCCACGGAGCGAAACATGCCTGGAGTCGACTTCATTGGATTTGTGATTTAGCGTCCCTGATTCATCAACATCCGCAAATGAACTGGGAAGCCGTTGTCAAGAGGACCACGACGTTGAAAGGAGAAAGGATGCTCTCCATCGGGCTTGGCCTGGCTCTAGATTTGTACGCTCTCCACTTGCCCATAGAGGTGATTCAAAAAATCAAAACCAATTCACATGTAATGTTTCTTATTACAAAAATTAGAAAAAGACTTTTCCAAAAAAGAAAGTCATGGCCAAGGCTCGGCAATGAACTCATCTATCTTAGAATCATGGAAGGGGTCGGTAATCGCCTTCGTCACTCTCTAAGACATGTAAGGCCTACCCCTGCCGAATGGATGATGATTCCGCTTCCTGAATTTCTTTATCTACTTTATTATCTGGTCAGACCGATTCGATTAATCACAAAACATATTTATCGATTTTTTTATAAGCCTCCAAATTTAGATTTGTCTCTATTTGTACCCACATCTCCCTTTGCCGTTGATCGAATGCTGAAACTTGCTCAAGTCGTCCCCCAAGACGTTGTTTATGATCTGGGCTGCGGAGAGGGTCGTATGGTGGTGATGGCTGCAAAGAAGTATGGCGTGCGTGGAATAGGCATAGACAAAGATCCCAAACGCATTAGAGAAGCGAAGAACAATGCACGTCGGGAAGGAGTAGAACATCTCGTTAAATTTGTGAAACAAGATGCAAAAATAGCCGATGTATCTTCCGCAACGCTTCTCATGCTCAATTTACCCTCGACTGCCTATCCCAAATTGAAACCGCTATTTGAAGAACTCAAACCAGGTACAAGAATTGTAACAAGGACCCTTTACATCAATCACTTGTCGCCTCTGAAAACAGAGACATTTAAAGATCATGAAAAATTTACCCACGTTATTTATCTTTATCAGGTTCCTGAAAAAAAGGTTGATTTGGCCTTTTAAGCGCTCCTCAGTGGAGACATTTTGGATTTCCCTTAAAGGGAAAGGAGGGGTGGTTGCTGGTCGCTTTTCGATCCGAGCAAATGCATGAGGTTCTACCGGTAACACATGGGAAAAGATACACAACCACAGCGTGGTTTTACTAAATTCAAACCTATCACGGAAGATAGGCGTTAACTCTCATCGTTTGGTTTCGTGCCTCCATCCGGAGGCATCCCCGTAGTCATATTTTCTGTCGAAGTCAATTTAATGACTTCAAGTAAGGGAGGGGTCCATGGTTTCTTACTTTGATTTTTGATATTTTTATTTTTGATCACAAAATCATTTCTCTCACAATTTCAACATCATCATTGTTCTATATGATACTTATTCTATATATTAAAATAAAGCGAAATTTTACTAAAGCTGGGTGTAAAAAATGAGTTGCGTTTTTCGTTTTGAGGAAGAGCTTCTCATCTGTTGTGCTCAAGGGAATATCTCTTCTCAAAAAAGAGAGAGAGTATTCACTTTGCTCCAAGGAAAAATCGATTGGCATTATTTCTACGAAATCATGTCTCGTCATCGATTGAAACCGATCCTCTATCAAAATTTTGATCGCTATTTTTCTCAATCCGTCTCTCAACCCTTTTTCGCTGAGCTTTATGAACAAGTTCAATCGAATCTCAGGCAATCGCTTTTAATCACCCAGTCATTGATCCAAATTTTAAATGGGTTCAAGGAAAAACGGATTTTCGCTCTTTGCTATGATGGTCCCGCATTGGCAGAGATGATTTATAAAAATTTTAGCCTGCAACACTCAACAGACTTAAATATTTTTATTCATCGATCCGATGTATTAAAGGCCCAAGCACTGTTAGAAGCTCAAGGGTACGCTCCTCGATTTAAGCCCAAGAAACAAAAAAATGATCTTATTTGCCATCGTTGTCAAGAAACTTTGACCGGCCATGGAATTTTTGTACACCTTCATTGGGCCATTGAACCTAACTCTTTCTTATTCCCAGATGAAGATACGAATCAGCGTTTATGGGAAAATCCAGAATCGGTATCTTTAGGTGGAACCCCCTTACAGACTTTCTCCCCTGAAAATTGGATTCTTATTCTTTGCCTTCATGGAGCGAAACACGGTTGGAGACAGTTGAATACAATAGGTGACATCGCAGCACTCATTGAAGTGTATCCCTGTTTAAATTGGAAGGAAGTTTTAGAAAAGGCTTGTCAACTCCACAAAAAAAGGATATTGCTTCTGGGTCTTTACTTAGCAATGAATTTATTCGAAGCCCCTATTCCCCAAGAAATCATCCAGAAAATTGAAAAAGATGTTAGAGTGAAATTTTTGGCAGAAAAGGTCAGGGGAAAACTTTTTCAGAAACGTCGTACCGGATCAAGATTTTTAGATGATTTCTTTTTTCTTCGCACCTTAGAAAGTTATCGGGATAAAATTCGTTTTTGTCTCAATTATGCTAGGCCAACTCCTCTAGAGTGGCGTCTTTTCAGTGTTCCAAGGGGCTTATATTTCATTTACTATTTTGTTCGGCCGATCCGCCTAATCATCAAATATTTTATTCGATTGTTCAAGCATCCTCTAAAACGTGATCTGGCTATTTTTGTCCCCACATCTTTGTCAGCAGTAGATCGAATGCTTGAGTTGGCAGCCATAGGCCCGAACGATATTGTTTACGATTTAGGTTGTGGCGATGGACGGATGGTCATTCGAGCCGCCCAGAAATGTGGGGCACGGGGAATCGGAATCGATATCGATTCAAAACTTGTTTGTCAGGCTCAAGAAAAAGCCCGTGAGGAGGGGGTGGATCCTCTGGTGAAATTTTCAAGAGCGGATGTCAAGAAGGCATTGATCCAGGATGCAACGGTGGTCATGTTATCCCTCCCTTCCTCCGCTTATCCTAAACTGAAGACTCTTCTTCAGAATCAACTTCGTCAAGGAACACGAATCGTAACGCGTCGATTGTTTATGGATGATTTTCCCATGATTAAACAAGAATCCTTTTGGGATAGCTCTGGCATCAGGCACACCCTTTATCTCTATCATGTGATAACAAATCATCCAGATAAGAGCATAAACTGATACAAGTCATATAGTGACATGCGTACTCAATCATCATCTCCGTTGTTAACTGATTTAATTCGATATGAGGCCGTGCCTTCCACCTATCCAAAATTTTAGAATAATCATAAAAATCCCAGACCATGGGTAAATTCTTCCACTGTTGGAGGTTTGCGAGCCATTTTGAATGATGAAAGTTATAGAGTAGAAACCAATCGGCCGCCTGTTCTCCCCGATGAATATTCAAACAAATTTCTTCAGGAACCCAACCGGCCAATCCTTCGCGGACCAGCAAACGGCGCTCTACTTTATCATTGCCTTTTCGATAAACCCACGGTGGGATGTTGTAACAAAATCGGATGAGATCTAGGTTGCGCGTAGGATCTAATAGTTCTATGCCATATCTAAGGGCCATCGGCATGCTGGAACTTTGACGGGGAGCTCCCCAGACTCCACTCAACATCCAATAATGGGGATTGATCAAGCACCCACTCTTTCGACGCAAAATCCGTCGTGCTCTAGAAGAACGAATAAACCGAGTTTGATGTGGGTTTGAAGGATCTTCAAAAAGCCCTTGGGGATTGAACCACGCCCTCGCCCAGGCTGAAAGTCTTGGTCGAAGACGTTGAAATAGGGACCCCTCGCCTCCCCAGGAAATAGTCCCATTTCCTCCATCTCCACTTAATAGAACACGACCCTGATTGGTTAAGGTGCGATCAAAAGAAGCCAGGTACCAATCCATATTAGACACATTTCGAATGGGCTGATCAATATGAGGATAAAACGTTTTTAAAAAATCAAAGATATCGGTTTCTGGAGATGACTGATAGATATCATGTTGAATATTTGAATATTTTTTCAATACCTTTTCAATGAGGGAAAGTTCGTGATAATACCAGCCTGGGTTATAGCTCGGGCCTTCCAGGCCTACTGGAATGGAGGTAAAGCCGTGGAGCAAACGGTTTTTCCCCCCTAGAAGACGGGCTGCCACGCAGGCGATAGAGGTAGAGTCTAAACCACCACTGATATGGGCATGAACCGGGAAATCCGTACGTAGACAACTGCGAACGGCCCTTTCAAAAAGTTCTCGGAAGTGTTCATAATAATCTTCTCGGGTCCGATAACGAATGGGTGCTCGATCTTTTTTTAAAGACCAATAAGATCCAGCATGGAATTCGTTGCCTTTTAAATAAAGGTATCCCGCACGAGGAAGTTTCTGAACTTCTCGATAGCAAGTTTCTGTCAAGGGCATCGCATCTAACGCAAAATGGGCAAATAAATTTTGATTAATAGAGAGAGAATCACAGAGGATTCGAAAGGGACTAAAATAATTGGCAAAGATCAAATATCGATTCTTTTGATAAGTAAAGAAACACGGTCGAGTTGAAAAGGGGTCGACGGCAATAAACCACTCATTCTTCGCCTGATCCCAGATGGCAAAAAGATAATGACCTTTTAAATGGTGAACACAATCTCGTCCCCATTTTAAATAGGATAATAAGATCAGCTTACAATCGGCTGACTGTTGAGCTTCATGAGATGATAATGCTAATTCAAGGATCAGGTCTTCACGATGGGTTAAATAGACCTGGGAGAGGATTAGAGATTTGGATGAGGGATGTTCATAAGGCATGAGACCCCAAGAACATTCTGGAGTCACAAACCGCTGTGTTGAGATGAGACCCACTGAACCTTTTACCCAAATGGTTTGATGATCTGGCGTCCATTTAGGAGTTTTAAAGATACACCGAATCAGATCTTCACGATGAACGGGTTTACCATCTAATTGAATGACACCTAGTAATGCATTCATAAGATAAATCCAACCTTAAATAGTGTGAACAGGCGCAGAAATACTTTTCGTTTATATCATGTTCCTAACAGGCCGCTTCAGCCAGAATAACTTCAAAGACTTCGACCGCTCTGCCATGATTCTTCTGACTCAACGAAAATTATTCATGGAGATCGACTATGAAGCAAGGTCGGGCGTGACAAACTATCCAGAATCCGTCTCACTCGAGGTGGCCCGTCCCGGTCGACTCAATCTTGTTGTATGGCAACAAGATCTTATTTTCGACGATATTCTCATCCGTAGTACGGAATCTCTCAATTGGGTGACACCTGCAACATCGGTTGAGCCACAGGATAAGACCATTCTGTCAACCGGTTCAGAGTGGATACAATCTATTCCCATGCAAGTTAAAAAACATTCTAGAAAAATTTGATGATATCAGAATAAGTCCGCTACTCTAGAAGACCGGGAAACCCCGTTGATCAAGGTAGTCAAATCGCTGCATAACGCTCCCATGTGCATCCAGCAGGCGATCGATTTGTCCCTGATTGAGAATTTCTCGATAACTTCCTACTTGTCCTTTACGAAAAAATGTCTTGGCCGTTTTAGGCCTTTCTCTAAAACCAGACTCCTGTTCTTGATTTTGCAAGCGAGAAAATCGACATGATTCCAGTGCTTCTTTAACTTGCGCCTGATCATATTCTGTCAACCCCAAAAACTTCACAGCTGAATAAAAAGTAAAAAGAGAATTATTCAACATATCTTCATAACGAATCAGATGAACTTTCATTTTAGCTTCATCCACCCAGCTCAATACATGCTGGCTCCAGCTGAGTAAACGTTGCCTGCATGGAATTTCAAAAAAGGTGTTTCCGCGAGCAAAGCCATAGGTTGTATCATTCATTTTGTCAATCATATCCTCTCTATTTTCCACTCCACGCAAGTGGGCAAAGGACACCGCCACGTCGAGGGGATTGCGGATGAAATACAGGGCGATTTGATGGGTGAAGTGCCCTAAGAGGGGACTTCCATCAGATCGATAGGTGTACGCATCGTGCGTTCTGAAAAATCGGTTTTTCTCGGTAATATTTTGTTGCCACGACTCATATAACTCAGCACGACGCTGATCTATTTCTTCATGGGTCAGAAAATGTGTATCAATACCGTAAGCGTCATCAAATATAGCGTGAGTACTTGCCGGAGGGGCCAATAGCTCATTTAACTGAATGGCGTCATCCTCAGGGTTGAGGAGGGCCGTCAGAAATGCTCTAAACCAGGTATTTCCTGATCTTGGATAAGAGGCTAACCAGACCAGTGGAAGGGATATGGGCATTGAAATTCTCCAGTTAATATTGTTTAAACCTCTTGCGGGATATATTCTAAAAAGATTGAATTCAACTCTTTCCAAACAAGATCCAAAGGTTGTTGACCTACCCATCGTGTAAGATGATACAGAGAGACTTGATTTGCCAATTTCATTAGCAATCTCTGATATATTTTTTGATATCCTAATTTCTTAAACAGGAATAGATGATAGTGTCTCAGGTCTAAATTGTCCATCTTATGAACCCCAGTTAATTTCTTAACAGAAACGTCTTCCTTTTTGTTCATCGTGTCAATACTGATCACGCCTGAAATCGGCAAAGGACGATTGGAAAAAATATTCTCTGTTTTAAAGAAAAATTGCTGCAGGCAAGGGCGAATGGGTCGCAACAAATGATGATCGATTTGAAGTTGGTCGGCGGCAGCCTTCCACAACCTCAAATGACGGATACCAGGTTCGACCATAAGAACACCCTCTTCCCTCTCAGTTACAACACAAAAATGATCACTGACGAGCTTAGCCCCTTGTCTTAAAGCATATCCTGCCAAAGTCGAGCTCCCTCCTCCTGGGGGAGAAAGGAGGAGAATGCTTTCTTTTTCATTCCAACTCAAGGCACAACCCCTCACGAGCCACTTCCCACGCAGGAGTAGCCAATAAGGCAAGGCTGCATAAAGTAAAAAAGCAGCAATATCATCCTCACACTTTGTTAAAGGGTGTATATCAATACGGTAGGGTTGACAATGATAATGTGCAATTCCATCCACAAGTAAGAATATATTTTCTGAATCAATCTTTAAACGCAATCCAAAGGCCTCAAAATTAAAGCCCCTCGAATGATTGATCTCACTTAAATCTATACTACAATCTGCAGTCGTTATGTCCGAAGAAACCTCGGACAAAGGTAGGGGCCAAGGTGATTCGATATTAAAACCAAAAGCGTGATAGTTATGCTTCATAAGCCATTGCTGAAATTTCCTTTAATTTCCGGGGAATCAAGGGTAAGAGGTCTGAGGCGAGAAGGCCTTGAGTACAGTTTATTTGCTGTACGGCTTCGTCACCGCAAGCGCCGTGGAGGTAAACCCCTAATTTTGCTGCTTCTAAGGAACTCATCCCCTGTGCTAAAAATCCTCCGATCATCCCCGCTAGAAGATCGCCCATCCCCCCCACGGCCATCGCCGCATTTCCAGTGACATTCAGATCAAGATTTCCTTCTGAAGAAGCGATGACCGTTCCCGCACCTTTCAAAACAACAATGCTTTTTGTTTCTTGGGCCCATTGTCTTGCTATATTCCATCGATCCTCCTGAATCTCCAGAATCGTCTTACCCGTCAAGCGAGCCATTTCCCCCGGATGGGGGGTGAGAATGACGGGTGCTTTGGCCTTGAGTAAAGAAGAAGGATTTTGAGCCAGAATATTAAGGGCATCGGCATCCATCACCATGGGGACTGAAACTTGAGGAAGCAGGCGGTGGATAAGCACCCCTGTTTCCTCTTGGGTTGAAAGACCTGGGCCGATCACCATTGCCTTTGCCCGCTTCAAAAAATTTAAAATAGGATCCAAGGCACTGAGTCCGAGTGTACCTGACTCTGATTCAGGAAGGGGCACGGTCATCGGCTCTGTAAGTTTGATTTCCATAATGGAATTTAAACTTTTAGGGATTCCTACGGTGACAAGACCTGCGCCTGATCTTAAAGCAGCTAGAGAAGCAAGGGTAGGCGCCCCCGTCAGCCCCGGAGAGCCCCCTAAAATCAAGAGATGGCCAAAATCTCCTTTGTGCGAAAGGCGTTTTCTTTTTGGAGGGAAGGTTAAATCATCTGGAAGAAGCAAAGATTCTCTAGGGTCTAAATCATTTAAAAGTGGTTCTGGAATTCCTAAATCTACCACATGAAGAACCCCAACCCATTCGAGCGCTTCTCCCAAAAAAAGACCCTGTTTGGGAAGACCGAGGGTAACGGTATGATCCGCTCGAACTCTAATCCCCCTGACGCATCCACGATCAGGGTCAAGGCCGCTGGGAAGATCAATAGCAATAACTGAAAGAAATTTTTTTAAGTTAATAAATTCTGTCGTCTCCGCAAAAATTCCCTGAAGAGATCCTTTTGAACCGGTCCCTAAAAGAGCGTCTACGAGAATCGCCTCTTTCGGCAAATCAGAATTGACTCTTTCCAAATCATCTCGAGTCTTCACCTCTAAAATGAGAGGACTACGAGATTGCAGCTTCTTAAAAGATTCTCGAGCGGTTCCCTTAATTTCGTCAAAGGATCCTAAAACTAAAGTCTGAGTTTTAACCTCATGCTCCTCCAAAATTCTTGCCGCGACAAAAGCATCGCCGCCATTATTCCCTTTCCCTGCAAAAAGAATCACCTGTCTTGGCCACTCATTTTGACGGAGGAGATTTAACACAAGCTCAGCCACCCCCGCCCCTGCTTTTTCCATCAAACTTAAAGCCGTAATCCCATATTCATGGGTCATTTTCTCGTCTAATTCTCTCATCTGACGAGCGGTGATTATTTTCACAATTTCCACCATGGCCCTTCTGGCCGCACAAGTGTATGAAAAATAGAAGGCAGCTCCCCACGAGCTTGCTTTTATAAATTAATTTCTACCTGAATTTTGATGTTTGATGTTTGATTTTTGATTTTTTTTCACCTTCCCCAAAATAATCGCCTCAGCCACTGCATAGTGATCTGAATGTGTAAAACTTGCTTGAACTGTTTGAATCTTCCACAAATCTTTTTTTTGGAGAATGCGGGAATCGAGCTGAATGCGTGGAGGGCCTGAAGGTTGCACCCTCACTTCTATCCATTGGAGTGAAACTTGTTTTTTTAATAAGGCTAAGGCCTTCAAAACGGCTATTTTACAAGCCCATCGGGCCCGATAGTGAATCTCAGGGCGCCTTTTCTGATCACAATATTTTCTTTCTGGAAGGGTAAAGGATTTTTCGAAAAACTTTTTCTTGTTCTCTTGAACAATCTGTGACCATCTTTCCTCATCAACCATCTCTAACCCAACACCGAGGATGTTCATAACTGTTCAGCCTAACCTTCGCTCACCGAGGCGGATAAAAATAGTCTGCAGTCCACAGTCGACAGTCAATGGTCGACAGCTTTCAAGGAATTATTTATTTTCTATGGACTGTGGACCGTTGACTATGGACTAATTTTAGTATTAATCATCTCCACCATTTCCCTCACCGCCTTCTCAAGGCCTATAAAAAGGGCTCGAGCGATAATCGCATGTCCAATATTTACTTCCTCTAAATAGGGAACCGTAAGGATTCGATGAATGTTTAAATAATGAAGGCCGTGACCTGCATGAATATTGAGTCCCAAAGTATGCGCAAGATTCGCCCCCTGAAAAAGCTTTTTCAAACACTGATTTTCCTCACGCCTACTTTTAGCTTCAGAAAAAGGGCCTGTATGAAATTCTATAAAATCAGCGCCCGCCTCTTGGGCTCTCCTGATTTGACCTTCTTGTGAATCAATAAAAAGTCCCGCCAAAATTTTTTGCGCTTTAAATTTAAAAATGGATTTTTTTAAAGAGAAAAAATTTTTAGAGATGTCAACTCCCCCTTCTGTGGTCAACTCCTGCCTTTTTTCTGGAACAAGTGTGACTTGATCAGGCTTGAGCTTGAGCGCTAATTTCACCATCTGAACGGTGTTGGCCATCTCTAAATTTAATTTAGAACGAATTGTTTTCCTTAATAACTCTACATCTCGCAATTGAATATGCCGTCGGTCTTCCCTTAAATGAACCGTAATATTTTTCGCTCCGGCTAACTCGCACAGGGCTGCAGCCCAAACCGGATCCGGCTCCCGGGCAAAACGGACTTGCCTCAAGGTTGCTACATGATCAATGTTAACGCCTAGATGTATCATTCGCTTCGCTCAAATTCAAAATGAAAAAGTCAAAATGTAAAATGACAACCTGAAATTCAAAATTTCTAATGTCCTTGCGAGGGAGACATTTTAAGTTTTACATTGTCCGACAAGATTTTTGATGTTTGGATTTTGATATTTATTTCTCTCCCAATTCTTTCTCAATCGCTTCAGCAATATTCTCTGCCAGTTTCTGAATCTGGTCCTGATTCTCTCCCTCGATCATGACACGCGCAATCGGCTCAGTTCCAGAATAGCGTACTAAAGTTCTCCCTTCCAGACCCAGCGCTTGATTTGCCTGATGGATCGCCTTTTTCACAGACACAATTTCTTCTAGATTCTTCTTTTCTCGAACGCGAATGTTCAGCAAAACTTGTGGGAATCTTTGAAAACACGATCTTAATTCCGAAAGGAATTTTCCAGATTCAACCAACACCCTCAGAATTTGTAGGGCACTGATCAATCCATCCCCTGTCGTCGTAAAATCTCTAAAAATCATATGGCCTGATTGTTCGCCCCCAAAAAGAGCGTCTCGCTTCAACATTTCTTCAATCACAAAGCGATCTCCAACTTTCGTACGAAGAATCTCTCCTCCTAAAGAATGAATAAATTGATCCAAACCAAAATTACTCATCACCGTGGTCACGAGAAGTTTCTTTCGATAGCCATTTAAAAAAAGATCGCGGGCACAAATGGCCATCATGTCATCCCCATCCACAAGACTCCCTTTTTCATCGGAAAAGATCACACGGTCCGCATCTCCATCGAGTGAAATCCCAACATGAGCATGGTGTTCCATCACTTTTTGTCTCATCCCTTCTGGAAAAAGAGACCCACATTTTTTGTTGATATTGGTTCCATTGGGTTCATTCCCATAAACAAAAACCTGAGCACCTAATTCTTTCAAAACAAGGGGAGCAGCCTTGTAAGCAGCTCCATGGGCACAATCTAAAACGATTTTGAGTCCATCCAATGTCATTCCCTTCGGAAAAGAATTTTTAACGAACTCGACATAACGCCCCAAGGCATCGTCAATCCGGTACGCCTTGCCAACATCATGAGCGGTTGGACGAATGTGCGTAATCGTTCCTCTTGAAACCAATTGCTCCATTTGTTCTTCTAATCGAGCTGGAAGTTTAAGCCCTTCTCTTGAGAAAAATTTAATGCCATTGTCTTCAAAACCATTATGACTGGCTGAAATGACAATCCCCGCATCGGCCCGAAGGCTTCGCGTCATAAAAGCAACCCCTGGAGTGGGCAAAGGACCTAAGAGAAGAACATCGACTCCCATAGAGCAAATACCCGCTGCCAAGGCACTCTCAAACATATATCCCGAGAGGCGGGTGTCTTTACCAATGACAATGCTATGGCGCCGGTGGTTTTTGCGAAAGATATAGGCCGCCGCTCTCCCCAGTTGAAGCGCAACCTCTACCGTCATCGGATCCGTGTTGGCCACTCCTCGAATTCCATCGGTGCCAAAGAGTTTTGTTGTTTCTTCTAGCATCATCATATCCTCCTCCTTAAAGATAGTTCAAAGTTCAAAGTTTAAAGTTCAAAGAAAATCAAAAAAACACAGCCTCTTTAAGTCCTTAAACTTTGAACTTTGAACCTTAAACTTTTTTTTAAGCCGTCGCTTCCAACTCACCCAAAATCTCAACCTCGATCGACTGAGGCTGAATCCCAACAATATTCAGTCCCTTCACAGGAATCACATTGACCGGCAATTGATATTTTCCTGGTTTTAAATCTGTAACATCTACAAATGCTTTTAAATCGGAATCGGAAAGCTTCCCCATCAATTCTGATCCTCCTTCAAGGCTTACTTCTATTTGAGGGTTGAGAATGTGAGTAGCCAAATGATCTTTAAGCCCATACAAAAGTGCCACTGGAACATGATTGAATTTTTTACGAGACATCTCTTGGTCAATTTTGACATAAATATCCACTGGCTGAACATCACTTCGCCTATCCTCACTGTTTAAAATGGGTTTCAGAGAAATGGTTTGGGCAAAAGATCGTGACCTCCCTGTCAACAGAATCGGTTGAGTTTCAATTTCCGAGAGGCTTTCCAGTCTCGCCTTAGGTCCTTCGACTCTTACAATTGCGGGACTGACTACAAAATCTTTTAGATAAAAACCTTTTTCAGGTTTGCCAATAAAATTCGCTTTAACTTTAAGCTCTTTCTCGACCAAGCGATCTAAAGTGATACTCAACTGATTTGGAAAAATTTCCAGAATTTGAGTGTGACCAGGAATCGTGAAGTCCTCGTCTGAAAGCGTAAATTGAACCACTCCTGGGGTTTTAATTCCCTTGAGATCATGCATCACTTGAATGGAATCCTCCATTGTATCTCGCATCACATCTTGAGGACCCGCCAAAACCATTCGAATCCTCTGAATCCCTCGCTTGACAACCACCATCGAGGGAGCAACTTCTAAATGATACGAAATATCGTGAAAAACTCGCTTGGTCGTAATTTCCCCCTGCACCATCACCCAAACGATGATAGATAAAATGATCGACCAAATCTTAATCGCAAAATCGCGAATGATCCAATCACGAAATTTCATTTAGATTTCCTTATCGTAAACCACTTCCTTTTCTTTCCTTCTCGAATGAGCCTAGCTCTCAAGACTTCTTTTAATCGGTCCTGGTCTAAATTTCCACTGAATTTTCCATCCATGGCAACCGTTATTTTTCCAGTCTCTTCCGAAACAACAATAACGACTGCATCTGTTTCTTCTGTGAGTCCCAGGGCAGCTCGATGACGGGTTCCCATTGATTTTTCAATATTAGGCTGCTGCGTCAAAGGGAATAAGCAGGCCGCCGCCGCGACATGATCTCCCTCAATAATAACCCCTCCGTCATGCAAAGGGGTTTTCGGATGAAAAAGGGTCATCAAGAGCTCCGTTGAAACCACTGCGTCCACTTTGACTCCACTTTCAATATAATTTTTTAATCCCACTTCATCTTCAATGGCAATAAGGGCTCCAATGCGCCTCTTAGAAAGAATATGGCCGGCCTCTACAATTTTATCTAAAACCCCTTCACTACGCCCTAAACTGGGCAAAAATGGATTTCCTCCTAAGCTGGCCAAAACACGTCTTAATTCGGGTTGAAAGAGAATAATCAGCGCAATAACAGCTACGGGGAAAACTTTGGTCAAAAGCCAATTCACCGTTTCCAGGCGAAGGCGTTGAGCCAAAAAGAAAATCACAATTAAAATAATCAGTCCCTTTAAAACTTGAACGGCACGTGTTCCTCGGATGTATCTAAAAAGATAATAAAAAAAAACCGCCATCACCCCAATTTCAAGAACCGGTCTCCAAAGAGAGGGGAAGGAAGGTAAAAAGGCTAGACTCATATAAGGATAAAGATATTTCATGATTGTAACCTATGGTCCAGGAGCCACTCAAAAGGGATAAAAATCCAAAGTCCAAAAATCAAAATGCAAAATGACAATCTAAAACTCAAAATTTTTCTACGCAAAACAATCGGTAACATTTTAAATTTTGATCTGTCATTTTTATTTTTGATATTTGGATTTTCACTGCTGTTCAATAGCCTCCAACATCTTCAAGAGTTCTACTGTCTCCTTCACATCATGAACCCGAATGACAGAAGCCCCATGATAAAAAGCGGCCGCCACACAGGCCAGGCTTCCGATTTTTCTCTCATCTGGTTTTTGATTGAGCACATGCCCAATAAAAGACTTTCGAGAAGGTCCAATGAATAAGGGACGCCCACTCTTTCGAAAGTAGTATAAATTTTTCAGAATTTCCAGATTCTGTTCCGTTTTTTTTCCAAAACCAATTCCAGGGTCTATCAAAATCTGCTCTCGAGCGATCCCTGCCCTCTCGGCAAGGCCTATTCTTTCTTCAAAATATTTTAGAATTTCTTCCCGCAAAGATTCATAATGGGTATCATCCTGCATGGTGAGGGGGGTGCCTCGAATATGCATAAGAACAAGACCTGCCCCAAACCTCGAGACCACAGAAGCCATGTCAAGATCGAGAGTCAGTCCTCCAATATCGTTGACAATTTTTGATCCTCTTTCCAGAGCGGCTTGAGCCACAGAGGCTCGATAAGTATCTACAGAAATGGGAACATGAACTCGCGGGCTCAAATATTCAATCACAGGAAGAATACGGTTTTTCTCTTCCTCCTCAGAAATGGGGCTTGAGCCAGGCCGAGTTGAAAGTCCTCCCACATCAATAAAATCAGCCCCTTCCTTTGCCAATTGGAGCCCGTGCTGAATGGCTTGATCAAACCTAATAAAACGTCCGCCATCATAAAAAGAATCCGGCGTTACATTGAGAATACCCATGACAAGAGGACGTGAAAGGAGAGGAAGAACTTGGCCTTTGATTCTCCAAATCGAATTTTCATTCAAAGATTCGATGGGGATCCTCTCGCTATTTGAACGCATACGTATCTATATAACCGCCGTACCGTTTTCCTGAGTTTTTTCCTGAATCGGGTCCGATCTTTTCCTTAAAATTTTGTCATAAGGATTAATGGTGGGATCCACTTGTGGAACAACCTTCCCTGAAACAATTGCCTCAATTTCTTTACCTTCCATCACTTCTCTTTTTAGCAAGGTCTCAGCAATACCGATCAATTTATCTCTATTTTCTTCAACGAGTTTCTTTGCCCTTTGATAACATTCGTCAATGATTTTCCGAACTTCTTGATCAATATTAAGTGCGGTTGCTTCCGAATAATCAACGGATCGAGAAATCTCACGTCCTAAGAAAATATGCTCTTCCCTTTCTCCAAAGGTCATGGGCCCTAATTTTTCACTCATTCCCCATTCACAGACCATTTTGCGAGCCATCTGAGTCGCATTTTTAAGATCACTGCAAGCTCCCGAAGTCACTTCACCAAAAGTTAGTTCCTCGGCAACGCGGCCGCCCATCATTCCTGTAATTTGGCCTAATAATTCCTTCTTTGCCTGAGTATAGCGATCGGTCTGAGGAAGCTGCATCGTTGCACCCAGATAAGCCAGTCCTCTAGGAATAATTGTGACCTTATGCAAAGGCTCTGTCTCCGGCAAAAGTTGAAGAACCAGGGCATGACCTGATTCATGGTAAGCCGTAATCCGTCGGTCTTCAGCTGAAATAATACGGCTCTTTCGTTCCCTTCCCCACCTCACTTTATCCCGAGCTTCCTCTAACTCCCCAAGATCAATTGATTTTTTGCCGCTCCGTGCAGCCAAAAGAGCCGCTTCATTCACAAGATTGGCTAAATCAGCGCCTGAAAAACCTGGAGTTCCGCGGGCAATCATAGAGAGATCGACATCTTTTGTTAAAATGACCTTTTGCGTATGGACCTTTAAAATACCCAGTCGTCCTTGAAGATCCGGTAAATCGACCACGACTTGCCGATCAAAACGGCCAGGCCTTAAAAGAGCTGGATCCAACACATCCGGCCGGTTCGTCGCAGCCATAATAATCACACCCTCTTGAGTATTAAAACCATCCATCTCGACTAAAAGGGCATTGAGGGTCTGCTCCCGTTCATCATGCCCTCCCCCAATCCCAGCGCCTCGGTGCCGACCCACCGCATCAATTTCATCAATAAAAATAATGCACGGGGCATGTCTTTTCCCTTGCTCAAATAAATCACGGACCCGTGAAGCTCCGACTCCCACAAACATTTCAACAAAATCAGAACCGCTGATGGTAAAAAAGGGAACATCGGCTTCACCCGCCACAGACTTTGCCAAAAGGGTCTTACCAGACCCGGGAGGTCCAATTAAAAGAACTCCCTTTGGAATCCTTCCTCCTAACCTCTGAAATTTTTTCGGATCTTTTAAAAATTCAATAATCTCCTGAAGCTCATCCTTCGCTTCATCCACACCCGCCACATCTTTAAAAGTAACCTTATCTCTTTCTTTCGTCAGAAGTCTTGCCCGTGATTTTCCAAAACTAAGCGCTCCTGTTCCTACACCCTTCACCTGCCTGTAAACAAAAAACCATAAAAAACCGATAAAAAGAAGCATGGGAGCTAAAGAAAAGATGAGATTGGTCAAAACATTATTCTCAGGATGAACCTGAAAATCCCTTACATTTTTTCTTAAGACACTAATCAGATCTGGATCTTGCTGTGGAATATTAAGAACAAATCTTTGTCCATCTTTATATTCCCCGTGAATCACATCGGCCATCATCTCCACTTTTTGAACGGAACCTGCCTTAACTGCCTCGTAGAACTGGGTATACGAAGGGTGGCTAATCCCTTTACGAGCAATATTATTAATTTGAAACAAATACAAGAGTCCAATTCCCACCAATAACCAAATCACCGCGGGTTTCACAGGTCGTTTTTGCATAAAGTTACTAGGCAAACCTTTCTTTTTCTTAAGTCTTTTAAAGCAACCACTCCGATTCCTTCTTTTTAACACACAATCAACTTCCAATGCAACTATTTACGATCTATTTTGAGGTTTATAAACTTCTTCTCGCTTCCAATGCCTTTGCCAAAGTTAACTCATCCGCATAATCCAGCCCCATTCCAACCGGAATCCCATAGGCAATTCGGGTCAGCTTCACTTCCTCTTCCCCCAATAATTTTGACAAGTAAAGAGCCGTCGCTTCCCCTTCCACATCCATTCCAGTGGCAAGAATCACTTCCCGAGGTCTTATTTTTTTAATTCTCTCAACTAAGTGAGCAACCTTCAAATCTTCAGGTCCCACCCCATCTAAAGGAGAAATTTTACCCATGAGAACATGATAAAGTCCTCTAAACCCGCATCTTTCTAAAACAAAAGCATCTTTAGCCTCTTCAATCACACAGATAAGACCCTGATCTCGCTGGGAATCCTGGCAAACTTGACATGGGTCCTCCTCTGTAAAAAGATAACACACCGAACAGAAATGAATTTTCCCTCTGGCATTCTGAACGGATTTGGAAAATAACCGCGTACGATCTGGAGGTGACTTCATCAGAAAAAGAGCCATCCGCTCAGCCGTCTTTGTGCCAATCCCCGGAAACATTTTAAAGGCTTCTATCAAATCTTGAAAAGAATCGAGTTTGTAGATCATCACTGTCACCTGTTTCGGGTCGCCGGTCACCGGTCGACAATTTTAAAGTCCACAGTCAACGGTCAATGGTCGACAGTTCTAAAGGAATCATTTATTTTCTATGGAATGTGTGGTCCGTGGACTATGGACTACATTTTCATCTTTTAATTTCCGTAATCTTTCCTTCGAACATTTGTAATGCCTTTTGAAGCACCGGATCATCCTGGATAGAGGCGGCGAGAACGCTTTTAACTTCCTCTTTTTGCGAAATAGACTTCCCTTCTAGTTCTTTAGAAGTGGAAAGAACAAACTCGATCGAAACTTGAGGTCCCCCTATCTTTTTAACTTCATCTTGAATAACAACTCGCTGTTCTTTTTGCAAAGCCTCTAAAGAGAATTTCTTGTCTTGAGGAAAAACAACTTGTAAGGTGTTCCCTTTTTTACGCAACGATGTTTCTTTTAAATAGGCATGAATTAAAGGTTGCTTTTGAGCAAAATTTTCTAACACTTTTTGCCACTGATTAAAATTTAATTTCTCGACTTCGTCCTCACTTTTTTCTGGCTCCTTCTCTAAAGACTCAAAGAGTTCTTCCTCCTCTGAGGTTTCTTCAAGCTGGGGATCTGGGAGGATGTTTTTTTTTACCTCGCTTGAGACCGCTGACTCCCTTGTAACTCCAGAAACCCTTTTAGAATGTCTCAGAGCTTCGATCTTTATTATGAGCTGATCTAGCGTTTGAGAATGACCAATTAAATACAGCTGAACACTGAGGGCTTCAAGCATGGACCTCTTAGACACCGACTGTTTTAAACGATTTTCGACTTCTAAAGTTTCATCCAGCATTTGTAAAAGCTGATCCTTCAAAAAAATTTGAGACTGAATTTTTGCCTTTTCAAACTCCTCGGGGAAAAGCTCGATCAAGTCCTTCCCCTTTGAAGCCAGCTGAATCACAAGAAGGTCTCGGAAGTGAGCGGACAATTCGCCAATGAAAAACGCTAAATCTTTTCCTTCCCCATCCATTTTTTTAATCAAAGAAAATAAACTCTCCCAATCTCCATCCTTAACCTCGTCTACAAAATCTATCACCTCTTCACGAGGGATCCATCCGAAAATTTGAATGGCTTCCTCATACCGAAGCTTTCCTCCTGAAAATGAAATGAGTTGATCCAGTAAACTCTCAGCATCTCGAAGACTTCCATCCGCTTCTTTTGCAACCCGAAAGAGGGTTTTTTCATCTGCCTCGACCTTTTCTGATATAACAATTTTCTTCAAGTGCTCAAAAATATCTCCTGTCGCAATTTTTCTCAAATCAAAACGCTGACATCGAGAAAGAATCGTCGAAGGAACCCGATGGGATTCCGTAGTCGCAAAGAAAAATTTAATGTGGCTGGGAGGCTCTTCCAGAGTTTTTAAAAGGGCATTAAAAGCCTCCGTTGTTAACATATGAACTTCATCAATGATATAAATTTTAAAACGTGAGCTGGATGGAGCAAACTTCACATTTTCACGCAACTCTCGAACCTGATCAATCCCCCGATTAGAAGCCCCATCAATTTCTAAAACATCTAGACTTGTTCCAGAAGCAATTTCTTCACAATGGGAACACTGGTTACAGGGAGTGGAAGTCGGGCCTTGAATGCAGTTAAGGGCCTTGGCAAAAATTCGGGCTATGCTGGTCTTTCCAATACCGCGACTCCCGCTGAAAAGGTAGGCATGAGCTACCCGATTCATCGTAATCGCATTTTCTAATGTTGTCACAACATGGGCTTGCCCCACCACATCTTTAAATTTCTGAGGCCGCCACTTTCTGGCCAAGACTAAATAACTCACAAGTTTATCCTCCGCTTTTCCAAAATCAAATCAGGGGTTAACTCTAACCGATTGAGAGGGGATCAATCAAGGTCATTCCTTTGTGCGATTTTGATTCACGTTTAATTCCATCAACTGAATAGGAAAAACATTTCGAATTCTCTTGAAATCGTGATCCCTCGTGAAGATCACCTTGTGATAGGTTTGTGCCATTACAGCAATCATTAGATCAGGAATACCTACACCCTGAATACCTTTCCGATGAAGATTGAATTGAAGATGCATCATGTTTTCCCATAAGCCTTGAGGCTCTTCAAGCAAAGGCAAGGCATCAAAATAACTTTTTAAATCTTCAAATTGCTGAAGCGTTTTAGCTCCTCCAACAATTTCTACTTTGATCAGATCAACTGTACAGACTCTGTTTTCTTCCAAAAGCCGGTCCAAAGCTTCTCCTTCGGGAGAAGACTTCTTCCGGAAAAAATCAATCCATACAGAGGAATCTACCAGCACATCACTCATCCCTTGCCTTTGCGAAAAATAATTCTAAGCAGCTGTACGATCTCTTCTTAATTGTCTTAAATCAATTCTCAAATCAAGGCGACCTCGCAAGGCGCGAAGCTTCTCAATTTTTTTCATCTGAATCAATTTTTGAAGAGAAAGAATGACTGCACTGGTTTTAGATCGTGTTCCACAAAGCAACTTTGCCTCTTCTAAAAGATCCCTTGGAATGTCCATGGTGGTACGCATTTTCTTCCTCCGGCACTTGTTGAATGAATACATCATTTATATACAATATAATGCATCAAATTTATGCATTAATCAATCCTTTTTAAATTCACCTTTTTAAATTCAAAATCCCTGACACTCAACGTCCCCGGTAAACAGTTGTCTCCGGATGAAACTCGCTCCATCCCAACCACCATTGGCGGTCTATATTTAATGGAGTTAAAACCTGATTTGTCCCTGAAAGAGGTCTCCCCCAATCATCCCAAATCATTTTCCGATCCAAACTTGAAATCTGATCTGATTCATAAATAAAGTCAAAAACAGAACCTTCGCCTAATCTTCTGGAAAAGGCCCGAACCCCATCAGCCTTTTCGTCATAAAGAACCATCACAGGAAAAGATCCCACATGGTCATGAACAATTCTTTTCTCTCTGAGCGTTTTCAGGCAATAGGCCTTGTGAAAACCTTCTATTGAAAGCCCCGCCACCTCCTCATGCATATCAAGCGCTTGATTTTTCTGGCTCAGCCCTGGACTGATCGTATGGGGAGTCATATGCTCAAGAATCCAGATCATCCAGCTTTTTGGAATTCTTCCATCAAAGGGACGATCCGGCGGGTCTACTGCCAAAAAAGTCTTCGGGTTGTTTTTTTTCCAAACACTCCACTTCATCTGTTCCCCACCCAAAAACTCTAATTGCGTCCCCTTCAAAAGCCCATAAACTGCCTCCCCGGTCGCCTGCTGCCAAAGTGTTTTTGTTTCGTGATCCCTCATGATGAGATTTCGGCGCCAAACCCCTTCGACTTCGAAATGAAGAATTTTCCCGTTCACAAGATTTGAATAAATCATGGGACTTCGACAGGCCCCACAATAGGAAACCAGAATGGGCAATCCTCCTAAAGTGTCATGCACCAAGTGACGCGGCAAAACCATTTCACGAAGAGGCCAGGCACAAGCCTCTTTATTCCACTCCAGGCCAATAACGATATCTTCAGGTTTTATTGGAGCTTCTGACGAAAGGACATGTAAGGATTGATCCAAAACCACAAAAATCTTCGAGAAAACAAAGAAAAGTCCAAGACTCCACCAGACAAATACGAGTACAAGAGCGCTGCCCGTCGCCCAACTCGGAAAAAGCAAAAAAACCGTCAATGTAATGATTAAATCAAGCCCCAACGTCACCCATCGCAACAAATGATAATGGGCAATCGGAAAAAGCCCCAACCTTGGGAAAAACGTACTCCAATAAGGGGCATGCACCCCTAAAAACCCAAAAATAAAACTCAAAACAACCAAAGATGTTATCATTATTCTTCAGCCTTTAACGGTGATATTTTATTTCTCATTTGAGCATGCTAAATTAAATTTTTCGAGAAACGTGTATCCCCTGAGATCACCACCGATTTTCATGCATAATCGACCCGAAAACCAAAAGCCAGATCCACTTCTATCAGAGTATTAAGTCCAAATCGATGAACCGTTGGAACAGGACTCCCCGTACCTATTTGAAATTTGAGGACCAAAAGAAGGGCAAAACTGGTAAGAAGAACGACCCATGAAAGAACAATAAAAAATTTTCTTTTCTGAATCATGAAGATTGATTTCCAAGGATAAAAATCAAAAATGGCAGACCTTGCCCAGGCCATGCTTTTTCAAATACTGTTGATGATACTCTTTTGCCCGATAAAAAGTGGAAGCAGATGTAATTTCAGTCACAATCGGCTCTTTAAATTTTCCTGATTTTTCAAGATCGGCCTTTGACTTTTGGGCAATCACTCTTTGTTCTGGCGTATGATAAAAAATGGCGGAACGATATTGGGTGCCATGATCAGGCCCTTGTTGATTCATCGTAGTTGGATTATGGTTATCCCAAAATATTTTGAGAATCTCTTCATAAGAAATTTGAGAAGGATCATAAATCAGTTGCACCACCTCAGCATGTCCTGTCTTATTCGTACATACATCTTCATACGTTGGATTCTTTAGCGTCCCGCCCATATATCCTACCGCTGTAGACTTCACGCCTTTGACATCACTAAGAATCGCCTCGACTCCCCAAAAACATCCCGCTCCAAACGTGGCCGTTCGTAAATCTTTATTCTGATTTGTATCTGACATGGTCTTCTCTCCCCTCCATAAAATCAAAACGACTAAAAATAAAATAAGCCCTGAAAATATCCGATGATGATTCATTTTTTAATTATATCATTTAAAATGGACTAAAAGCGCTGCCAAATAACTCTCTTTCACCAAACCACTTCCTTGGAAATCGCGATCTTGACCCAGGGGAGAGATTTTTTTAATCAATCGCTTTTCTAAAAAAGCCTGTTTTCTAACTTCTTTTTCTAATTGATCCGTAGAAAAACCACTAAAATTGGTTGAAACAAACAAGTAACCCTCCGGGTTTAAAATTTGAATAGCACAATGAATCAACCCTCCTAAATCCTTCTTCACAGAAAAAATTTTACCTTCATCTCTTGAAAAAGAAGGGGGATCAAGAATAATGACATCAAACTTGTTTTCCTTTTTGACCGCACGCAAAAGATACTGAACCGCATTCGCTCTCACGAATTCATTTTTTGAAAAGGATAAATCATTTAATTGATAATTCTTTTTCCCCCACTCCAAAATTTTCGGGCGAACATCTACATTCACCACATCCAAGGAGCCCCAAGACTTGCAGTAAACACCAAAAGAACAGGTATAAGAAAAGGTGTTGAGTACTGATTTTCCCTGCGAAAGGGTCCCAATCATTTTACGATTTTTTCGCATGTCAAGGAAAAGACCTGTATTAAAATGATCCTTAAGGTCAACCCAGAATTTTAGACCATTCTCTGTCACAACCGTTTGAGAAGTGGCTCCAACAAAATCGAGATTTTCATAGGTAGAACCTGTCTTTTCAGATGAGGCTTCTTTAAAAATTAAATATTGAGGATTAAAACGACGTAATAAAAAATATCGAATCGCGTCAAGCTGAGGATTCCAGACAGGATCAAACACCTTGACAACAAAATGTCGGTCATATTGATCGATGGTAAGCCCTGTGAGTTCATCACCTTTCCCATTCACCAAACGCACGGCATTGGTTATTTGAAAAAGACTTGTCCTTTTTTCAAATGATCGCTCGAGCAAATTGAGAATTTTTGAACGAGAAAAATGAGGGTCAGGAACAGGTGTCAAAATATCGCTCCAAAATCAGAATTTCTAAATTTTTTTGAAAGAGAATGTTTATTCAATAACAATCACTGCTTTCTCCAACATTCTAGCTAGTGTACTCCCTTCAACTTTACACACCAAGCGATTTTCTTAACTGATATGACAAGACCCATAACCTGATAAAAGCTCGGGTTTACTTGGTCCTTGAAAGGGTGTCGGCTCATTTCCTTGATTAAACCATTGACCCTGAAAATCCATCATAGTAGTATTATAGATACCACTCTAAAAAACTTCGAACTATTTTAGAGAGGGATCTAAAATGGAGATGGCCATGATCGCCCGTCGTTTACAGCCAATCATTGTAAAAGACCTTAAAAAGAAGATGGTCTTCATTGCGGGCCCCCGACAATGTGGTAAGACCACCCTTGCCAAGAGCGTGGCAAAAGAAACCCTTTGGGAAAACACCTATTACAATTGGGACATTGATGAACACCGTCGAAAACTCCTCAAGAATGAATTGAATGCCTCTTCCCGTCTGTGGCTTTTGGATGAAATTCATAAATTTCGAAGATGGAAGAATTGGCTGAAGGGGCTCTTTGACGAATATCATCCCAAGCACGCAATGCTCGTCACAGGAAGCGCCATGCTGGATGCCTACAGTCGAGGGGGAGATTCCCTCCAAGGACGTTACTACTTTCATCATCTGCATCCATTTACATTGGCAGAATTACTGCATCCCAAAACACCTCCCGCACTTGAGGAGATGTTTGCCTTCCAGAATCCGGTCCCAAAATCAGCCGAAGAGGTATTAAAGAATCTATTGATTTTGGGAGGGTTTCCCGAACCTTTTTCTTCTGGTTCAGAGAAAGAAGCGGCTCGGTGGCGTCTCTCATACGGGACACAAATCATTCGACAAGAAATCCGCTCTCTGGAAGGGGTTCAAGATCTTGACAAAATGGAACTCTTGTTTGATCGTCTACCCGCCGTGATTGGTTCTGTCCTGTCCATCAATAGTTTGAGAGAAGATCTTGAAGTTGCCTTTGAGACCGTTCGAAACTGGCTCAAGATTTTCGAGCGCATGTACGCTGTTTTCAGAATACCTCCCTTTGGCCCTCCCAGAATCAAGGCTGTCAAAAAAGAACAAAAATTGTATTTTTGGGATTGGGCAAGGGCTGAGTTTGAAAGTCAAAAACTGGAGAATCTCGTCGCTTCTCACCTCTTGCGCTTCGTTCACTGGCGCGAGGATGTGGAAGGTGAAAAATGGGAATTACGTTTCTTTAGAGATGTTGTCGGACACGAAGTAGATTTTATTCTCTTACGCAAAGGGAAACCCTGGTGCGCCATCGAGGTCAAAACTCAAGAACGGCCTTTAGACCCCAACTTAAAATATCTCTTGGAACGCACCCAAATCCCTTATGCCTTTCAAATCAGCCTCAAGGGAAATTCCGATTGGGAACCTCCCAAAATCAATGGCACCGCTGTTCGAATCATGCCTGCAGCCAAATTCCTAGCGAACTTGGTTTAGCTTATCTTCCTCGTTTAGGCATCCGATAGCATTTTAACGATCATGGTCCAATTCCGCGTCGTCGCTGAAACTCCCATCTCTTTTTCAATCCACTGATTGGGGAAACCAAATCTTCCACTTCCAAAAGCTAATCCTAAACTGAACACCGTTTGATTTTCAATTTCTAAAACCTCAATGTCCTTTTTGGGAGAAAGAAATGGAAGTTTCGATTTGCTTTTTGGCTCACAAGATAAGAAAGTAACATACCTCTTCGCCAAAACATCTTCTCTAATTTTTCGAAAAGGATTCTTATTAATCATATCTTCCAGTTCTTCCATTGTCCGTAAGAAAACACTGACTTCACCCCCTGCCAAAGAACAAAGCTCCTTTTCAATACGTTGCGTTAGAAGAGCGTTGTTCTTCTTTGAAGATTCAAAAACTACATTTCCACTTTGAATGTGAGTCGTTATGTTTTTGAAACCCAATGATGCAAACATCTGGCTCAAGTCTTCCATTTTAATAGACTTATGGCCACCCACATTAATGCCCCGTAGAAATGCTGCATATTTCATCACTTTTATAACCCTCATTATGATTCAAACAAAAGTTTTCTTTCTTGAGTATTTAATTCTCTCCACTGGCCAGCAGGCAAGTTTGCCAATTGAAAAGCTCCCATCGCCACACGAATCAAACGAAGCGTTGGGAATCCTTGCGACGCCGTCATATGACGGACTTGCCGATTTTTCCCTTCAAACAATTTAAGTTCAATCCAACTTGTTGGAATAGAGATCCGAAAACGAATGGGAGGATTGCGTGGAGGATAGCCCGGTTCAATTAACAAACTGGCTTTGCAAGGTTTCGTTTTATAGCCTTGAATCATCACCCCTTTTCTTAAATGACTCATTGCCTCTTCCGTCGCAATCCCCTCGACCTGCGCATGGTAAATTCTCTCATGCGCATGACGCGGATAAAGAAGCCATTCATCCCACTCTTTCTCATCACTCAAAAGCAGCAACCCCTCGCTGTCCCAATCCAACCTCCCCACCGCATAAACATCTTTCGGAAATCCAAACTCCGCCAAAGTCCGATGCTGGGAATTTCCAGCTGTAAACTTCGAAAGAACACCATGGGGTTTATGAAAAGCGAGGATCATAAAGTAGACATTTTTTCAATCCGTGATTGTAAAAATACAATAAGAAGCGGAAGAACAAACTCAAGAGCCGTCATCGCTACAAAAAAGGAATGAGGCCTCCCCACCTTGAACATGGAAATAGTTCGAGCCAAACCACCGACAAAAAGAATCAGCGCTAGCAGCCGGACGTACTGGCCCTTGAGTTCTATTCCCTTAATACATCCCAAAACAGCCACACCATAAAACGCGAACAATGTAGCATAGAATCTCATCTCGCTGTCCATTGTCGCATTGATAGGGAGAGAGCCTGGAATAACAGAAGGGCCCACAAAAATAAGCGTGAGCGAAACTCCCAAAGCAAACTTGATTTTATCCCCTCACACCCATCTCCTATACCTCGTCGCACGCCCTAATCCAAAGCGTTCCACCTTTTTCAATCGAAGGAGCCGGTCCAGTGCTTGGTTCACAGTGGGTCTGGCAACCTGAGCCTCTTTGGCGATCTTTCCAGGAGATGCTTCCTCCACTGTTTGAAGATATTCCCATACGGCAAGCTGTTTGGGTGAGAGCAATTTCTCAATATTTTCTTTGGATAAAAGAGCGATTGCCTCCTGAGTTTGAACTAAAATCATCGACAGAAAAAAATCCAGCCACGGAACAATATTCTCATTTTTTGTTTTGAGCGTTTTTTGACTTTTCCGCAAGGACATATAATAGTCTGGCTTATGATCCTCGACTAATTTTTCATGAGAGATATACGGCACAAACTCATACCCTGTCTTTAACAAGAGGAGATTGGTAATGATTCTGGAAAGACGACCATTGCCATCTTGAAACGGATGAATGTTCAAAAACTCTACAAGGAAATTTCCAATCACAAGAAGAGGATGATGTTCATTCTTAACCAATGCCGCTTGCGTCCACTCGATTAGATTTTGCATCTGAGCTGGGACAAGATAAGGGGCTGTGGTGTCAAACAAAACACCGATGGACTGGCCTTCTTCATCAATCATCTGAATCCTATTTTCACCACGTTTGTATTCACCCCGGTGAAGCTCATCCTTGGAGACATACTTTAGGAGCTGCTGGTGAAAGCCTTTGACCCGGTTTTCAGAAAAAGAGAGTCTTTTCCAGGAATCAAAAACATTTTCTAAAAGTTCGTAGTAACCTTTTACCTCTTGTTTGTCCCGATCCCTAAATTTTTGAATGGAGATGCCTCGCATCAGCTTTTCAATCTCTTCATCTGAAAGCTTCGCTCCTTCAATACGTGTGGAGGCCCCTGTAGAGGTGACCAAAACAGATTTTTTGAGCCGCCCCAAAATCTGAGGACTAAGCCGAGCTCCCGCAATCCACTGTCCCTTCAATTCATCAATTTGGGCAATTTTCTTCCAAACATTTTCTGGAAGGGAGCGAAGCCTCTTTTCAAGCATAGAAATCCTTATATTTTAGCTATATAAGATTATATTAGATTTTGTAAAAGAAGACAAGCCTAGATGAATTCAAATGCCCCTATGATTTTTCAAACTCCTATCCCTTCAACTTTTAACTTCAGGTTTTGGATTCACAACCTTCGCAATCACAAGACCTGCCAAAAACCATCCAATCAAAAGATCTGCCATGCTCACCAAAGTATAGGGAAGAGGAAATCCCCACCAATTCCAGGAAGGTAATTCACAAACAATTCCAGCAATAAGAGCCACCATCACCACCAAACCGACCCTACAAGAAAATCGCTCGGCGCCTACTCTAAAAACCAAGCAGCTCATAAGTAAAGCCGCCAGAATCTGAATCGCGAGGCCTCTTCCCATCGAACGCGCCATGGTTCCTGTCCCCTGGGGATTCATCACGACAAAGGCAAAAGGACCTTTTTCCATTTTTTCATAATTTTTCTTTTGTAGGGCCTTCTTTTCCTCAGCACTTAAACTCGTATCTATATGATTACATCCGGGTAAAACATAAATCCCCTGCTGAGGCGCATTGGCCATCAAAGCTGTTTCGACAGCCGCCTCATTCGTAAAGGATGCCATGGTTGAATTGTGCCAAGGCAAGACCATCCATGAAATCATCCCCCAAATAAAAAGCACAACACCCCCCAACACACCCCCAATCAGTTTTTTCATGATGTTCTCCTTTTTTTATTTTTTCTCAATGTCGCTATGGCGTTTCCCAATAATATCTTTAGATACTTAAATAGGGACTGGAACATATTACATCATAAACGGGTAAAGATAAAACCATCCTGTCGAGACCTAAGACATCACTCAATAGGATCTTTGGGTTTTGGTAAGGAAAAAATAATATTTCTTTACGATAATATTTTTATGTGATACTATTCAACATGATCGGAAGCTTTTCCTGTTTAGAAACTGAAAAAGTGTTCAAGGCCATTGGATCGAGAAGGCTGCCGTCGGATATTCAACGAATGGCGAGAAGGAAACTTCTCTACCTCCATGAAGCAGAGAGTCTAAGAGATCTGAGGGCACCTCCAGGCAATCGACTGGAAGCGCTTAAAGGAAGTCGCAGAGGTCAATACAGTATTCGTATCAATGATCAATGGCGTATTTGTTTTCAATGGGAAAAAGGTAAAGCACTTAATGTTGAGATCACGGACTATCACTAAATATTGAAGGTGTAGATATGAAAATCAAGCTTTCCCCCATTCATCCGGGTGAGATATTGTTGGAAGATTTTATGAAGCCTTATAACTTAAGCCAATATCGTGTGGCAAAAGACACGGGTGTAGCCCCCTTACGCATCAGTCAAATTGTTCATGGTAAAAGGGCTATTACGGCCAATACTGCCATGCGCTTGGGACGCTACTTTGGAACGAGTGCCTCTGTCTGGCTACGCCTACAGGCTTGTTACGATCTTGAAGTAGCCGAGAAAAAATGGGTCCATCGTATTCATCGAGAAGTAAAAATATTGAAAGCAGCTTAATTTTTCTGGATGGAAAAGAATGCGTGTCGACCCCATTTCAAAAAACCCCAAAATCAAGGGGCTGGATGAAAAAACCCTCCATCAACTTCTACCACAAAATCTCATCCTCTTGGGCTATCGCGGCAGCATTGCACACGGGACCTACGTCTCTCCCAAAGAGCCTCACAGCCTGGATGACAAGGACATCATGGGTGTTTATGTGGCGCCCATCGAGCACTATTTTGGATTTGAAAAATTTGAGGTTCATGAAAAATTCATGGGCGAATGGGACGCCGTTCATTACGAGATTAGAAAATTTGTGTCCTTGCTCCTAAAATCAAACCCGAATGTCATCAGTCTTCTTTGGCTCGATCCCAAGTTTTATTTAAAGAGAACAAAAATTGGAAATTTGCTCATTCAAAATAGAGATATCTTCATTTCCAAAAAGGCCTTTCATTCTTTTTCGGGGTACGCGGATTCTCAATTGAGGAGGATGACACGCTATCAGCACGAAGGTTACATGGGTGAGAAAAGGAAACGGCTGGTCGAAAAATTTGGTTACGACTGTAAGAATGCCTCTCATCTCATTCGACTTTTAGAAATGTGTATCGAATTCTTAAATGAAGGAAAGCTTTATGTCGAAAGACCCAACGCATCCAAACTCGTCGCCATCAAGAATGGAGAATGGTCTCTTGAGAAAATCAAAGAAGAGGCCGAAAGACTCATGAACCTCTCTCAAGAAGCTTATATCCGAAGCCCCTTACCCCCAGAGCCTGACTACGAAAAGGCCCAGGCTCTGACCATTCAGATTATTTGTGAATGCTTTAACTTCCATCCGGCGGGCTAATCGATCCAATGACGCACGGGGGTTGACAAAAAATCATTGAAAGGAATTCCCTGAGGGCCAATCAGATAAATTTTATAGGGGTGGAATTGCTCAAGAAACGCCTCCATGCCTGAAAGATTGGGACTTCTTCGACTGGTCTTCACTTCAAAAGCGACTACCCTTTTTCCGCTTTGCAAAATAAAATCAACTTCCTTATGTCCTTCATTCCAATAAAAAAGCTCTAAATGCTCAGCATTTGCTTGATTGATGAGATGAGTTCCGACCGCGGACTCAACTTGTCGACCCCATAAATCAGAATCTTCTCTTGTTTCAGTGAATGACCGTTGGGCCATGGCTGAGATAAGTGCATTGTTAAATACCTGGAATTTAGGACTCGAATTTTTTTTCCGCAGCGGCTGCAGCAAATATTTTTGCAAACCACAGACCAATCCTGCTCCTTCCAACAAGTCTAAATAATGAGCTAGCGTGGTAGTGTTCCCTACATCCTGGAGCTGCCCTACCATTTTCTGAAAGGAAACCACTTGCCCAGAATATTCACAAGCAAGAAAAAAAAGACGCCTCAGTAAGGCGGGCTTATCAATCCGAGAAAGCAAAAGAATATCTCTGGAAACAGTAGTTTCAATCAGCGATTCTGTAATGTAATGGCGCCACCGAGATTCATCATCCTTAAAAGACGCCGATCCAGGATATCCCCCAAAAAAAATGTATTCGTCTAAAGACCAACCAAAGGCGTCCCTCATTTCCGGATAAGACCAATGAGGAATGGGAAGAATCTCAAAGCGACCTGCCAAACTTTCCGTCAATCCCTTTTGAACCAGAAGAGCAGAGGATCCCAATAAAACAACCTGCAAAGGATTTTTCAGCCGCGTGTCTTCATCCCACAATCTTTTAACTGTTTCGGACCAACCCGCAATTTTTTGAATTTCATCCACAACGAGAATAGCCTTGCGCTTCCCACCCTGACAGTAGACTCGGGCCTGATTCCACTTTTCTTCAAGCCAGATCCGATCCTGAAGCGCCGGTTCGTCCGCAGAAACGAAATGGGCAGGCGATGAAACAAGTTCCAATACTTGCCCCATCAGCGTGGTTTTCCCAACTTGCCGAGGGCCAATGAGCACTTGAATAAGCTTTCTTGGCTCTGCAAGTCGACTCTGCAACTTCTTGTAAATAGGCCTCTTATAAAGGGTCATATAATTCATCACTATACTGAGCAATTTTACTCAATATATTGAGTAAATCAAGACTAAAGAATAGATCGGGAGAAATTGATCGGCATTTTTAAAAAGTGTTGAAGAAATACATCCGACATAATATATTCTTCACCATAACTGTTCAGAGCATCCCATGCTATAAGATTCACATAAAATTCTTGGCCATCATAAGAAAAGACCATGAAAAAAGTTAATCTCAAGAAAGAGTTAAAACACCTGTATCAGCCTTCGGCAAAAGCGGTTGTTGAGGTTGATGTTCCCTCCATGAATTACTTGATGATCGATGGCAAGGGGGACCCCAACACCTCGCAAGATTACGCGGATGCCATTGAAGCATTATTTACCGTTTCGTATGCTGTAAAATTCATGGTAAAAAAGGGGCCTTCGGCGATTGATTATGGGGTTATGCCGCTGGAAGGATTGTGGTGGGTCGCCGACAGTCTTGAGTTTACAACGGATGACAAATCTAAGTGGCAGTGGACAATGATGATTATGCAGCCTTCCTTTGTCACTCCTGAGATTATCCAGAGCGCCATTGCCGATGTGAAAAAGAAGAAGAATCCAAAAGCTATTTCTAAGCTTCGGATGGAAATTTTGTCGGAATGGAAGTGTGCACAAATCCTGCATATCGGCCCTTTTTCAGAGGAAGGGCCGACGATTGAAAAAGTTCACCAGTTCATTGACTCCAAGAGCAAACGAATTGGAAAGCATCATGAAATTTACTTAAGCGACATCCGAAAAGCCGTCCCCGTAAAATGGAAAACCATTATCCGACAGCCCATGCAATAGATCCTAAAATCAGCAAACCTAAAACAATCCGATAATATCCAAAAAGCTTAAAATCATGGTTCTGGACATAGTGGATCAGAAATCGAACCATTCCAAAAGCCGTGAGAAAAGCAACCACAAAACCGGTAGCTAAAAGAATGCTTTCGTGGCCCGTCATTCCCGAATGATGCTTGAGTAAACTGTACCCGGAAGCTGCCACCATCACGCCTAATACGATGGATTTAAGAATGTGGATGAGCATAAGGTTTATTGATAGCTCAATCTCCTATCTCTGTCCTTGGGTAAAAAGTGTATATTTTCCCAATATCTACCGACTTTTTAAACGGCCTGAATCTTTAAAAATGGGTTGTAAAATACGTATATATATTATACATTTCATACGTACGGAGGTGCAAAATGACAAGCAAACTCACATTAGCAATGGACAAGACTGTCGTTGAAAAAGCTAAAAAATATGCTCACGAGAGGAATTTAAGCCTTTCCAAGCTGGTGGAATTCTTTTTTTCATCCTTGACAAAAAAATCTAAAGGGAAACACATGACCGTTTCTCCTATCACTGCAACCCTTGCGGGGATGATCAAATCGAAAAACATTAAAGATAAAGATATTTTGGCCGATGCTCTGATTGAGAAACATTTATGAAAAAAATCTTTATAGACACCGACATTTTCCTGGATACCATTTTAGATAGAAAACCTCACTCTGAGTTTTCTAATGAACTCATCAGCTCTTGCGAACGCAACGAAATCGATGGATATACCTCCTGTCTCATCGTCGCAAATATTTATTATATTCTGAACAAAATTTCGAATCATCGAAAAGCCATTGAGGCAGTTACTAAAATTCGTTCGTTGATAAAAATTCTCCCCTTGACCGACAAAGAAATAAGCGAATCCATCCATTCTGAATTTGACGATTTTGAAGATGGCGTGCAGTATTTTATCGCCATGAGTCACAGAATGGATTGCGTGATTACCCGAAACACGAAAGATTTTAGAAAATCAAATATCAGTGTACTGACTCCGAAAGAGTTTTTACAAACGCTTAAAATGTGAAGCACGCCTTTTATCCAGATGATAAGTGAGTGCCAACGAAATACAGTGGCTTAATTCTTTTACGGGAATTTCATCCTTTACATGAAATAGAATACTGCGATTACCGCCATATTTGAATTGATCTGGGTACATTTTTCTGAACGTTTCAATCAATGTCGTTTGGCAGTGAAAATAAATGGCATATTGTTCCTGTTTTGATTGTACAGAATCAATTCTAACGGTGCTTCCGCTCTTAGATTTGGCTGTGACATAACTGGGTTCTCCCCATTTCAAAGTCTCTTCAAGCTCACCCACACCTTCCGTTTTAGAAGCAACGTCAAAAATCAGTTGGCGTAAGAACATCAATTTCTCTGCGATATCCTTTGGATAGGTTTTAAAAACAGCTGCAACGGAAGCATTCATTTCTTTAACACTACTCCTTTCATTAACACTGTTAAATACAAAATCTTGTGTCCCTGCCTCGTTCTCACCGCTGTCGAAGACGAGGTGAGGCGGGGAATTCCGCGGCCTATTGCAAATTCTGGGTTAGAATAAGATTGATTTTAAACCCAAAAAACGCCAAATTGTAACGGGTATTAAACCCAGATTTTGCAATAGGCCGCGGAATTCGACGCAAGATCTTGGCCACCTTGGCCTTCAGAAAGCCTCGACAGACATCTGTCAATGTATGCCTACGTTTTCTTCAGGCCAATCTGGCTCAAGCTCTTGCGTCTCGGTTCTCGCGTCTATTGCAAAATCTGGGTAAAAAAAAGGAATAATAAAAATGATTGTTGTGACCGGTGGAGCGGGATTCATTGGAAGTGCGATGGTGAGAAGACTCAACGAAAAAGGGATTTCAGACATTCTCATCGTTGATGGACTCAGGACCTCAGTCAAATGGAAAAATCTCGTTGGCAAACGCTTCTTGGATTATTTTCATAAAGATCAATTCATCCCTTTATTATTGGGTGAAAAATTTCCTAAAATGGATGCGATCATTCACATGGGCGCAAATTCTTCTACAACAGAGACCGACGCTGATCACTTGATGGAGAATAATTATCGTTATACGCAAACCCTGGCTCAATGGTCGATCCGAAAAAACGTTCGTTTCATTTATGCCAGCAGTGGCGCTACCTATGGGGATGGATCGCAAGGATTCAGTGACGACCCAGAAACAACATTGAAGCTTGTTCCACTTAATCCCTATGGATATTCAAAACAAATTTTTGATCTCTGGCTACTGCAAAATAGGCTTGAAAATAAAGTGGTTGGGATAAAGTTTTTTAACGTGTTTGGTCCCAACGAATATCATAAAGGGGATATGAAAAGTTTGGTGTATAAGGCCTATCACCAAATTCAGGAGACAGGAAAGATTCAACTTTTTAAGTCCTACAAACCGGAATACAACGATGGCGAACAAGTTCGCGATTTTATATATGTCAAAGATTGCATTAAGGTGATCGAATGGTTCTTGGATTCTCCAAAAATAAACGGTATCTTTAATTTAGGAACAGGAAAAGTGAGAACCTGGAACGACCTTGCAGGAGCGGTTTTTTCTTCATTGAAGAAAAAACCGAAAATTGAATATATTGAAATGCCCAAAGAATTACGTGATGCATACCAATATCGAACGCAGGCCCAGATCGAGCATTTGCGTCGTGCCGGATATAACATCCCATTTCAGTCCTTGGAAGATTCTGTGAAAGATTATGTCGAGAATTATTTGCATCCAACATTGAGATATTTGTGAGGGGGTGAAGCAAGCATTTAAGATGAACGAACAAGGCATGAGAGATGAAAAAATCGAAAGAGAAATATGATCATCGCCGCTCCCTAGGGCGTTCTCGGAATGAGGCACGTTTTACGTCACCTCCATCTGTTCATGAACTTCCCATGGGTTATGGGCAAACCTTAGCGGAGCTAAAGAATCTCCTTCGCAAAACTCGGATCAAAACCATTCTTGCTGCAAATGCCTCAATGATTCTTGCTTATTGGGACATGGGTCACACCATTCTACAGCGGCAGAAGTCAGAAGGGTGGGGATCTAAAGTTGTAGACCGACTTTCCGCTGACCTGCGTAAGGAATTTCCAGATATGCAAGGTCTGTCGCCAAGGAATTTGAAGTATATGCGAGCCTTTGCCGCGGCTTGGCAAGACCGGTCAATTGTGCAAGGGGCACTTGCACAATTGACTTGGTATCAGAATATTGCCTTGTTGCAACAGCTTGAAGATCCGGAAACGCGATTGTGGTATGCCCAGCAAACCGTCACCTACGGTTGGTCCCAGCCTGTATTGTGTCTCCAGATTGAGTATCATGCACATGTTCGGCAAGGTAAAGCAATCAATAACTTCTCCGAAACTTTACCGCCGAATGACTCGGATATGGCATCGCAGGTTTTCAAGGACCCCTACCTTTTCGATTTTCTTGGTACAGCAGATCCTCGCCAAGAACGTGAGATTGAGCAAGCATTGATAGACCACATCCAGCGGTTCTTGCTTGAATTAGGTGCTGGCTTTGCTTTTGTAGGCCGTCAGGTCCACTTAGAAGTTGGGAAACAGGACTTCTACGTTGATTTACTCTTTTATCATTTACATCTGCGATCCTATATCGTGATCGAACTTAAGGCGGTTCCCTTCAACCCCGCTTTTGTAGGGCAGATGAATCTTTATCTCTCGGCAGTGGATGATCTTCTCCGTCACAAAGACGACAAGCCAGCCATTGGCCTTCTTCTGTGCAAGGAAAAAGATCATCTGGTTTATGCAAAACTATTTTGCACCCTAAAGCAAGGTACTTATAAATTTTAAATAAGAGGAAACTATGAAGAAAAAAGATCTTTTAAAAGAAGTGGTGAAGCAGATTGATGCGACAAAATTCAATTCAACGCCCATCATTGATGCCATGAGGGACATGTCTTTTACTTCAAGAGATACGGCCCGTGCGACGGACATTTTTTCCAAAATGATCGCCAATAAAGATTGTACGATTTTTCTATCCCTTGCAGGAAGCACCAGTGCGGGTGGATGTATGAATGTTTATGCCGACATGATTCAATACAACATGATTGATGCCGTTATTGCTACGGGGGCTTCCATCGTTGATATGGACTTCTTCGAAGCACTTGGATTTAAACACTATAAGGGCTCTGCCTTTACTGATGACTCCATGCTGCGTAAAAATTATGTGGACCGTATTTACGATACGTATATTGATGAAGAAGAGCTGCAGATCTGTGATTCAACGATTAAGAAAATCGCCGACTCGCTTGAGCCCCGGGCTTATTCGTCACGGGAATTCATACGTGAGATGGGAAAATTTTTAAAGAAAAATGCCAAGAAGAAAAATTCTCTTATCGAACTTGCTGATGATCATAACGTACCTATTTTTTGTCCTGCCTTTACTGATTCAAGTGCCGGATTCGGCCTGGTGCTCCATCAGCATGATCGGATCAAACAAAATAAACCTCATCTCTCCATTGATTCTGTCAAAGATTTTTATGAACTGACTCAGATCAAGATGGCAGCAAAAACGTCGGGTTTATTCATGATTGGGGGCGGGGTCCCTAAAAATTTTATTCAAGATACGGTGGTCTGCGCAGAATGTCTTGGGGTTAATGTCCCCATGCATCAGTATGCCATTCAAATTACCGTTGCTGATGTTCGTGACGGAGCCTGTTCAAGTTCAACCCTGAAAGAAGCAAGCTCCTGGGGAAAAGTCGATACGATTTTTGAACAAATGGTCTATGCCGAGGCAACAACCCTTGTCCCGCTTATTTTCAGCTATCTCTACCACAACACAGGTTGGAAAAAACGCAAGAAATTCGAATGGACAAAAATGTTTGATGGGTCTAAAAAAACAATTTGAAAAACTTTAAGGCTCCCTGTTTCCAGGGCTGGCGATGGGAAATTCCAGATTGATCATGAAAGTTTCTTAAATTGTCCAGATACCATCGATAATTTTTAACCAGGGCATCTTTATTTGAATATTGGGGGTTAAAGCCTAGGATACTCTGTGCTTTTTCAATCGAGACAAACGAATCTTTTGAAGCGGTTTCATAAACCCATTTATAGAGCGGGGATAATTTAAAAAATTCCAGAATCCTCAATGTCCCTATCATGGGCCACGCAGGAAAAGTTGTGATTTTCCCACCAAAACCTGCCATGTCAAGGACCGCTTGATAGTCTTCTTTCATGGTGGTGAAATCTTTTGCTCCCATGTTAAAGGTATCATTTGCTGCTTCACGATCCTTCACCATGGTTAAATAAATTCCTTCACACAAATCTTCAACGTCCATCAGCTGGTAACGATTCTTTCCATTTCCAATCATGGGAAAATTTTTACCGTCTTTAGCCCAATCATAAAAAAGGGCAAAAACCCCCAGCCTTTCGGGTCCGACAAAAGATTTTGGCCGAATGATAGGAACACACATTCCCTTTTTTCGATATTCAAGACAGGCCTCCTCAGCCAGGATTTTGGCTTTTCCATAAGGACCGACTCCCTCTAATCGATCATTTTCATACAAAGGATGATGATCTGGAATCCCGTAGACTGCGGTAGATGAAATATGAGCAAAACGTTCTACTTTTTGACGATAGGCCTCCTCTAATAAATTTTTTGTTCCATCAATGTCCGTTGAAAGAATGTCTTCCTTTTTATAAAGGGGCAGTGCGGCAGCGGTATGAATCACATACTGACAACCCTTAACAGCCTCTTTCACATGATTTTTATTTCGGATATCTCCCTTAATGAAAGTAATATCACTTTTCTCTGGATAGTGAAAATCAACAAGATCAAGGATGACAATCTCGTTAAGCCCTTTTTTAAAAAGATGCCGAACCAAGTTTATTCCTAAAAATCCCGAACCCCCGGTGATTAAAATTTTCATGCCTTTGCTCTCATTTTAAAAATGGAAAGGGGATTATAACAAAATCACATCATGAAATAATGATTTTTCTCATTCATAACAGAAGTTTAGATTGAATAAGGATCGTGACATTGAGCGGGCGCTGAATGATATGATGAAGGAGGCGACAGAGAAAAAAATCCGGCTGGTGGAAATCATCCCTGGCCAAGGCCGTCCCTACGATAACCGCCGGTCCGATGGAAACCGTGAGTTCCAACCCAGGAAAAAGCCGTTTTATGGTAAAAGGGAGCGGTAGTCGGGGAAAGCAATAATGTCTTTTATTGAATGATGATTCGTTTTTAAGGCACCTGACGTCCTTTTTCCATTCCACAATCCGCAATCTAAAATCTAAAAATCGGAGAGGGGGGGATTCCTCCTCCTCCGCTCACTCTCGTTCGCTCCTCCGGAGCCCGGGTCCCTCGCTTCTTCATCCTCAGGATGCGCTCGGGTACCCTTCGAATCCCTACCATCATTAAAAACCTTTAAAATCGGAGAGGGGGGGATTCGAACCCCCGGTACTGAATTAACAGTACAACGGCTTAGCAAGCCGCCGCTATCGGCCACTCAGCCACCTCTCCTCACATTAATTCTTTTAGGAGATCTCTAATCTGTAACCTCAGATATCTTTTCCCTTCTGTTCCTTTTTTTACCTCTCTTGTGTTCTAATATTCTTCTCCTCAAATCCCCCGTAAATCCTGTATACAACTGCCCGTTTTCTAATTTTAATATGTACACGTAATACATTCTATAACCTTATTGATTGGGATTCGCCCTGTCATTCGACAGGGCGCCCTGATGTATATCAGGGCGAACCCCCGGTACTGAATTAACAGTACAACGGCTTAGCAAGCCGCCGCTATCGGCCACTCAGCCACCTCTCCACTTTCTTGAAAAATTCCTTTAATAAAAGCTGGCAGGGCTCTGCCAATACTCCACCCACCCTTTCCAGTTGTTGAAACGCTGCTTCATATCCTGGATGAATTAAATCTCGTAAGCCCTTCCCAGTCTCATCTTTCGCACCATAAATCAATTTCTTCACCCGTGCAAGTAAAATAGCGCCTGAACACATCAAGCAAGGTTCTTTCGTCACATAAAGAGTACAGTCCAAAAGCCGCCAGTTTTTAAGATGATTCGCTGCTTGAGTAATCGCGATCATCTCCGCATGGGCCGTAGGATCTTTTAAAAGCTCCACTTGATTATGCGCCCGGGCAATGATTTTTTCTTCATAAACAATGCAAGCACCCATCGGAGACTCCCCTCCCTCAAAGGCCCTGTCCGCCTCTTTCAAGGCTTCAGACATAAAATAAGAATCTTTTTCATCCTTAGAAATCATGCTGCTTGTCTCTTCCTACTTCGCCGATACTCATGAACTTCGTGCGCCCGGCAGGATTTGGCGCCTACGTCCTTCCGGGACTCCGGTCGTCCAGCCGGCCCTCCCAAAGGTCGCCCATCATGCACCGCATGATTGGCATTATTTTAAGTCGGGCCTCCCCTCAAATCCTGCGGTTAATGAATAAAAAAATGATGGCACTTCGTGCGCCCGACAGGATTTGAACCTGCGACACCTTGCTTCGTAGGCAAGTACTCTATCCAGCTGAGCTACGGGCGCTAAAAGACAGTTTAAGGTTTAAGGTTTAAGGATTCATAAGTCAAGTTTTTGGGTTTGTCTTCTGTTCTTTAACTTGTCGAGTAGACATATATTTCAATGCCCCTCACGGAACCGTACGTGCGGATTTTCCGCATACGGCTCTTCAGTAAGCCTCACTCAATTTTGACGGTATATAAATTCCGTCTACTCCTTCCGCTCGGTCCCTCCCGAG